>DASPOZ010000234.1:0-27002 GCA_035625755.1 Candidatus Sulfotelmatobacter sp. | reverse complement strand
CGTCGGCCGGTATCGGGTGGGCCACGGCGCTGGCCCTGGCGCGCGCAGGCGCGCGCGTGCTGGTCACGGCGCGGCGCGCGGATCGGCTGGAGGCCCTGGCGCAGGAAATTCGCGCGGCCGGGGGCGAGGCGATGGCCGTGCCCGGTGACATCGCGCGGCGCGAGCACGTCCGCATCATCATCGGGTCGGCCATCGAACGCCTGGGCCGGCTGGACATCCTGGTGAACAACGCCGGCCTCGGCCACTACGCGCCCCTGGAAGAGACGCCGCCGGAGGTCTTCCAGTATCTCTGGGACGTGAACGTGATGGGGATGGTGTACGGGATCCAGGAGGCGCTGCCCTTCATGCGCCGGCAGGGGCGGGGGCACATCCTCAACGTGTCCTCGGTGGCGGGGAAGCGGGGCGGGGCGGGACACAGCGCCTACGGCGCCACCAAGTTCGCCCAGATCGGGATCTCCGAGGCCCTGCGTCTGGAGCTGTGGAAGAGCGGGATCTACGTGAGCGTCGTCTGCCCGGTGGTCACCGACACGGAGTTCTTCGACGTGGTGGCGGCGCGGTCCGCGCGGCGGCGGCCGCGCTTCTCGGGCCCGGTGCAGACGCCCGAGCACGTGGCCGGCTGCATCCTCCGCTGCATCCGCCGCCCACGTCCCGAGGTGTTCCCGTTCGCGCTGGCACGCATCTACACGGTGCTCGGGGCCATCTCCCCCCGCCTGGCAGACCGCCTCTTCATCACCGCCCTGGGCGCCGAGGTCGCCCCGCCGGCCCCCTGATCGCCTCCCCACCCGAGCGCGTCTCTGAGAAAGGCCGCCAGGGTCAGCCCAGCAGGATGTTGAGAACTCAGGTTTCCGCAGGCTGCTCAAAAAGGCCCAGATGCAAGGCGGCGCGCGCAGCGAGGCGCGAGGCGTACTTGGTCCGTACGTCGCAGCGCCGCGCGAGCGCGCCAACGCCGCAGATGGGCTTTTTTCAGCAGCCTGCCAGGTCTTTGAGGAGGCCCTCGATCTCGGTCTGGAGCCCCGCGTGGCGGTGCGCCACGGCGGCCTCCACCCCCTTCTGGTATGTCGCCTTCGCGGCGTGCGCCTGGCCCAGGCGCTCGAGGCAGATCCCCAGGTCACGGTAGGCGGCCCCCAGGTCCGCCGCGGGCGGCATCAGGGCCAGGTATGCGCGCAGGGCGTCGGCCGCCTCGGCGAAGCGTTCCGCCTGGCGCAGGTCCGCGGCCAGCATCAGGTGCAGGTCCGGATCCTTGGGGTCCTGGGCCAGCATCGCCTTGAGGGCATCGATGCGCGACATGCCGGATCTCTCGCCCCTCGGCTCCTACAACCTCGCTCCAGAACCTCTTCTAACGCAGGCTGCTCAAAAAGGTCCAGATGCAAGGCGGCGCCCCCCATTGCGGAATGCGGATTGCGGAATGCGGAATGGGGGGTCGGTACGTCGAAGCGCCGCCCGAGCGCGTCAACGCCCCGCCCGCTGGCTCCGGGGCAGCGGGGAGAGATGTCGGGCCTTTTTCAGCAGCCTGTTACTTCCGGCCCATCTCCTGCAGGGCGCGGTTCACAAACACCAGGTCGAAAAACTTGTCGTAGGGCACCGGCTCCTTCATGTAGCCGACCTTCAGCAGGAAGTCCACGGTGAACTTGTAGGCCGCCTCCGTCATGTCCCCGTTCACGCCCCACAGCCGGGGGTCGGTCATGTCGTAGGCGCGGGCCAGGACCTCCGGGCTCTCCTCCTTGATGACCTTGGCCGCGATCTCCACGGTGCCGGCCTTGTTCGCCGCCAGGAAGCGGTTGGACTCGAGCAAGGCCTTGGCCAGCTTGTTGAGGGTCTCCCCGTTCTTTTCGATGTATTCCTCCCGGGAGACGGCGAATTGGTAGGGGATCTCTGGCACGACCTTGGGGACCACCACCAGCGAGACGACGTCGGGGTATTTCTCCAGCTTGGCCGCCTCCACGTGGGTGACCACGCAGGCGTCGATTTTGCCCGCCACCAGGGCCTTGAAGCGATCCGCGGGGGAGCCCACGGCGACGTACTTCAGCTTCTCCGGGTCCACCCCGCTCCGCTCCAGGACGATGCGGGGGATGTGGTACGAGATGGCCCCGATCCCCGAGACGCCGACGGTCTTTCCCACCATCGCCTGGAGGGTGGTGCCGGCCTCCTTTCGCGCCACGAAGTGGTAGGGGGTCACGGGCTGGGTGATGAACCAGGCACGGACCTTGGCGCCCTTGGATGCGCTCACGATGGCCGCCGTGGAGCCCATGATGGCGGCATCCACCTCGCCGGCCAGCAGGGCCTTCATGCTCGTGGCGTCACCGCGGAATTCGATCACCTCTACATCCAGCCCGTATTTCTTGAAGAGGCCGCGATCGATGGCGACGTAGGGCGTTATCCCGTCCAGGGAGGGGGGGCTCAGCGACGAGCCGATCTTGACCTTTACGGCCTGGGCCCACGCCGGGGGCGCGGGCAGGGCGACGAGGGCGAGGAGCAGAAAGGCCGCGGCACGGCCGGAGAGGCAACGGTCACGCATCATGGTGCCTCCTGTCTTCTGCGGGCGCCCAGCGGGGCGGCGCCCGCGCGGATCCCCTGCACTGCTCCTTCGCTCCGTCCGCGGGCTCATGACGGCTTGCTGAAAGACCCGCGCTCCCGCAGGCTGCTCAAAAAGGTCCAGGTGCAAGGCGGCGCGCGAAGAGCCGAGTGAGGCGTACTCCTGGTACGCCGCAGCGAGCGCGCGAGCGTGCCAACGCAGCAGATGGGCCTTTTTCAGCAGCCTGCTACAGGCGCCCCAGTTCGGCGATGACGCGGTCCAAGAACCGACGCTCGAAGAACTGGTCGAAGGGGAGCGCTTCCTTCAGGTAACCCACCTGGAGCAGAAAGTCCACCGTGTATTTGTACTGGCCCTCCGTGATGTCCCCGTTCACGCCCCACTCGCGCGGGTCCATCATGTCGTAGGCCTTGCCGAAGATCTCGGGCGGCTCGTCCTTGAGGACCCGGGCGGCCACCTCGATGGTGCCCGCCTTGTTGGCGGCCATCCACCGGTTGGCCTCGACCATCGCCTTGGTCAGCTTGTACATGATCTCGGGATTCTTCGCGATGAACTCCTCCTTGGCCGTGCAGAAGTTGTCGGGGATCTCCGGCAGGACCTTCGAGACCTGCGCCAGGGAGACGATCTCCGGGTACTGCGCCAGCTTGGCGGCCTCGATGGTGCGCACGACGGTGGCGTCGATCTTTCCGGCCAGCAACGCCTTGAAGCGGTCGCCAGGGGATCCCAGGGCGATGTACTTCGCCTTGTCGGGGTCTATCCCGCTGCGGGCCAGCACCATGCGGGGGATGTGGTACGAATAGGCGCCGATCCCCGATACGGCCACGTTCCTCCCCACCAGGCCCTGCAGGGTGGTGGCGGCGTCCTTCCGGGCGACCAGATAGAAGGGGGTGACCGGTTGGGGGACCACCCAGAGGCGGATCTTGGACCCCTTGGACGCCGTGACGATGGCGGCGGTGCTGCCCATCAGATTCACGTCCACCTCGCCCGCCAGCAGCGCCTTGGTGCTGGTGGCGTCTCCGCGGAACTCGATGATCTCCACCTCGAGGCCGTGCTTCTTGAAGAACCCGAGCTGCTGCGCCACGTTTTGTGTCAGGGCGTCGAACGCGGGCGGGCTGAGGGAGGAGCCCATCTTGACCTTCACGGCCTGGGCCCAGGCCGGGCCGGCCGCGGCCGGCAGGCCGATGGCGAGGCCCAACAGGGTGACCAGCGCGCGCACGGCGGATCGGTTTCGCATGCTCCTCTCCCGGGGTCTCCGCCACGGACTGTGGGGCGCGAGAGCCGCTGTGGACCTTGGGCGGTTCCAGTGGGGATGGTGTCCCGGCCACGGTCGCGGTGGTGGGCGGATAGTATGGCGGGCGGGGAATCACTGTCAAGCCGCCGCTGGCGCCGGGCGGCCCCTGGCATCGCCGGGCTTGGCGGGCTCGTGTCCCCGTCCTTGACTTGGTTTCTTGCATGCATGTATAAGGCAGGCCACGGCCTGTTGCGGTCTACTGGAAGGAGGCCTTGACCCGTTCGCCTGCCGGACCCCTTTGGGGCGATCCCGGAGGCGCGACAGGCCGCAGGAGCGGACGAGGCACCTAGCAGGCTGCTGAATTACCGCTTCTCCGCGGGCTGCTCAAAAAGGAGGGACGCATGCCGGTGGTGACGATCCAGATGTGGGAGGGCCGCAGCGTGGAGCAGAAGCGGGATCTGGTGAAGGCCGTGACCAAGGCCCTGACGGACACCGTGGGGGCGAACCCGGAGAACACCACGGTCATCATCCACGATGTCCCGAAGGCCAACTGGGGCATGAAGGGCGCGCTGGCCTCGGACCTTCCATCCAAGCACTAACAGGCTGCTGAAAAAGGCCCATCTGCGGCGTTGGCGCGCTCGCGCACTCCCTGCGGCGTACCCGGCGTACGCCTCAGTCGGCGCATCGCGCGCCGCCTTGCATCTGGACCTTTTTGAGCAGCCTGGGCAAGAGAGAGTTTTTCAGCATTCTCCTAAACCCGATTGCGACGAGAACGTGGCAGGGGGGACAGGCAGGGGAGGGTGCCATGAAGCGGACAGTGCATCGGGTATGGGTCTTGGCTGCCCTAGGGATGATGGCGTTGGCTGGCCTGGCGGGGGCCCGTCCCGCCGGGGCCGGCGAGGCCATAAAGCTGGGAGCGGTAGTGCCGCTCACCGGCCGGTATGGCGCCACTGCCCCCCAGATCAGAGGCGGGTACGAGATCGCCATCGAGACCATCAACCGTGCCGGCGGCGTAAGCCTGGGCGGCAGGAAGCTGCCACTGGAGATGGTCCTGCTGGATGACGAGTCGGATTCCACCAAGACCGTGGCCCGCATGGAGACCCTGGGGGGGCAAGGCGTGGTCGCCTACCTGGGTGGGCTCGGCAGCGACCTGCACGCGGCGGCGGCGGCCATCGCCGAGAAGAACAAGACGCCATACTGCGGCGTGGGCTTCGCCCTGTACTCCATCCACCAGCAGGGCTACAAGTACCTCTTTTCCCCTTTCTGGAAATCTCCCGATATCGCCAAGGCCACGTATCAGGTGCTGGCGGATACAGTTCCCGAGGCGCAGCATCCCAAGAAGGTGGGCATCTTCCAGGAGAAGACGGACTGGGGCAAGGAAATGGGCGACCTCTGGGAGAAGGAAGCCGCCGCCAACGGTTATCAGGTGGTCCTGCGTGCGGAATACGCCGTGGGGTCCAAAGATTTCTCGGACATCATCCTGAAAGCGAAGGGGGCCGGCGTGGAGATGCTCCTGGCCGTGCCCACCCCACCGGACGGAATGGCCATCGTGAAGCAGCTCCAGGAGCTGGACTTCGCACCCAAGGCCTCGGTCTTTTTCCGTGCCCCCGACCCGCCGGTCTGGGCGCGCAATCTGGGGAAGGCCGGGGACTACATGACCTTCGGGCCCGGGTGGCATCATGCGGTGAAGTACCCGGGCGTGGCCGAGTTGAACGAGGCGTACCAGAAGAGGACAGGGCGCCCCGCGGACCCGGCCGTGGGCCCGAGCTATGCCTGCATCCAGGTCATCGCCGATGCCATCCAGCGGGCGGGGTCTCTGGACCGGGACCGGATCCGGGAGGCCATGGCCGGCACGAACATGATGACGGTGGCGGGGCCGGTGCGGTTCAATCCGGACGGCACGAGCCCGGTGCGCGCCGTGCTGGTGCAGTGGCTCCAGGGCACGCAGGAGCTGGTCTGGCCGAAGGAGTTCGCCACCAAGGCCTTCGGGTATCCGGCACCCCCGTTCGCGCAGCGCTGACAGGCTGCTGAAAAAGGCCCACCTTTCCATTGCGGAATGCGTGCTTCGACCAGCTCAGCACGTCCTGAGCCTGTCGAAGGACGGATTGCGGAATGCGGAATCCGCGCCGCCTTGCATCTGGACCTTTTTGAGCAGCCTGGGCAGCTACGTGTTTTTTGGGGCCCTCCTGAGGGAACGGCTTCGGTCTCCTTCGGGGTGATTGGCCGCTGCGCCGGTTTTCCCTCGGCCCGTCGCCCCGCGCTGTGGTATGCTCGGGCGGCGGGCGTGAGCGATGGCCGAGTCCGCCACGCACCTGTTCGTGTACGACGGCGCGGTCTTCAAGGCCGAGACCGACGTGATGATCCCCAAGCGGGGGTCGATCCTCCTGGCGCGCCACATGGGCGTACGCCCAACCGACGTGGTCTTGGACCTGGGCACGGGGGTGGGCTTCCTGGGCATCCTGGCGGCGCGCACCGCCCGCCAGGTGCTGGCCACGGATGTGATCCCCGCCGGCGTGGAATGCGCCCGGGCCAACGCCATCCTCAACGGCCTCGCGCACAAGATGGACTTCCGCCTGGGCGACCTGTACGCGCCCGTGAACGGCATGACCTTCGATCTGATCCTGGCCAACCCGCCCCAGATGCCCGCGCCCCCCGGCCGCGACGACCTCAAGGACCCCCGCCTCCTGGCGGACGACGGCGGGCCAACCGGCTGGGCCACCCTCGATCGGGTCCTCCGCGACGCGCCGGAGCACCTCCGGCCCGGCGGCCGCCTGCTCTTCACCTGCTTCGCCTTCCTGGGAATCCGCCGGGCGCTGGCCAAGGTGGAGGCGGCCGGCCTGGAGGGATGGATCGTGGGGCGGGAGCTGCATCCCTTCCCGCGGATCGGCCTGGAGCGGCTGGACCTCATCCGGTCCCTGGACGAGGAGGGGACCATCCGGGAGGAGGGCGGGCGCCTCTTCGTCGAGCGCCTGGTGGTGGGGGCCGCCAGGCCATGAGCCGCCGCCTGATCGTGAACGCGGACGACTTCGGCATGACGGATGGCGTGAGCCGCGGCATCGCCCAGGCCCACCGCGCCGGCATCGTGACCAGCGCCACCGCCATGGTCCACCTGGCCTCTTTCGAGCGGTCCCTGGCGCACATCCGGGAGATGTCGGCGCTCGGCCTGGGACTCCACATCACCCTCACCTGGGGGACGCCGGCCGCCGGGGCGGACCGGGTGCCGTCGCTGGTGGAACGGGACGGTCGCTTTCCTCGAGACAAGACGGTCGTGGCGGGCCGCGGCCGGCCGGACGAACTGGAGTTGGAGTGCGCCGCCCAACTCGCACGGTTCGTGAAGGCTACGGGGCGCCCGCCGACGCACGTGGACAGCCACCATCAAGTGCATACCCTCTCGCCCGTCCTCGAGGCGGTGCTGGATCTGGCGTCGGAGCACCGGCTCCCCGTACGGTCGCCGAACGGCGCGGTGCGCCGCCTGGCGCGGGCACGAGGCCTGGCCACGCCGGACGTTTTCCTGGGCGAGGCGGGGGAGGAGCCGTACTGGACGGTGGCCCGTCTGCTGGAGACCATCCGATCGCTCCCGGAGGGGACCACGGAGATCATGTGCCACCCCGGCCATTTCGACGCGGACCTGGCCCACAGCCGCTACGGCCGGCAGCGCGAAACCGAGGCCGCAGCCCTCAGCGACCCCAAAGTTCAGGAAGCCGTCCGCGCCGCCGGCGTTGATCTCATCAATTACGCCGCCCTGGTGAGGCGCGGCGGTTAGGGGTCCGTTCCCGCGGGCGGCCCAGCCAGATCGGGCCCCGCTCTGCTGCGCGTGGGATCTCCCGGGGTGCTCCCTCGACGAGGGTGTGGGCCCCTGGGCGCAGGCAGCGCTCAGCAGTCGGCGCTCAGGTTGACAGGATGATTCCTTCCTGGATACCCTGCTCCCCAACCATCGGGACGGGCCGAGTTGCCTATTCCTCGCAGTCCGTCGAGCCGGCTGCGGGTCGCTTCGAAGGGCCCTGCCGGGAGCTCCCCGTGGGTTCCCGGTGAGTCACTCGCAACGCCAGGCGACCCATCACAATTCCCACGCCGGGACAGGTGCCGCGTGATCACAGCCAACGCAGAGCGACGTTTCTGCCTCGTCCTCATTAAGCCGTCGCACTACGACGACGATGGCTACGTCATTCAGTGGCTTCGGTCGGCGATCCCCTCCAATTCGCTGGCGGCGTTGTACGGCCTTGCGCTCGAATGCGCCGAACACAAGGTGCTCGGCGATGATGTCCACATCGCCATCCATGCCTTCGATGAAACGAATACGCGCATCCGTCTGACCCACATCGCGTCGCTCGTGGAAGCCGCCGAGGCAGGCATGGTGATGCTGGTCGGCGTCCAGTCGAACCAGTTTCCCCGGGCCCTTGACATTGCCTCCCCCTTGCGGCGGCGCGGCGTCATGGTTGCCGTGGGCGGCTTCCACGTGTCCGGCACCATCGCGATGCTCGCCGAGCAGGACGCGGAGGTGCGGCGGGCGCAGGAGATGGGGATATCGCTGTTCAGCGGCGAGGCCGAAGGTCGCCTCGGCGACGTGCTGCGCGACGCCTGGGGCGGAACCCTCAAGCCGCTTTACAATTTCATGGACGATCTGCCGAACCTCGAAGGGGCGCCGATCCCGGTGCTTCCGGCGGAACGGGTCAGGTTGACGGCAGGGATGGCGACGAGCTTCGATGCCGGGCGCGGCTGCCCCTATCAATGCTCGTTCTGCACCATCATCAACGTCCAGGGACGCAAATCGCGCCGGCGGTCGCCGGATGATGTCGAGCGGATCGTGCGAACGAACGTTGCGCAAGGCCTCCACTCGTTCTTCATCACCGACGACAATTTCGCACGCAACAAGGATTGGGAGCCGATCCTGGATCGCCTCATCTTCCTGCGGGAGGCCGAAAAGCTGGAGATCAGTTTCATCATCCAGGTGGACACGCTATGTCACCGACTCCCCCATTTCGTCGAGAAAGCCGGGCGCGCCGGCGTGAAGCGGGTGTTTATCGGGCTGGAGAACATCAATCCGGAGAGTCTTCTCGGCGCCAAGAAACAACAGAACAAGATCACCGAATACCGCAGGATGCTGCTGGCGTGGAGGCGGGCGAGGGTGTTGACGTACTGCGGGTACATTCTCGGGTTTCCCAATGATACGCGGGAATCCATCCTTCGCGACATCCGGGTCATCCAGCGAGAGCTGCCGGTCGATCTGCTCGAATTCTTCTGTCTCACGCCCCTGCCGGGCTCGGAGGATCATCGCAAGCTGCACGAGGCCGGGACCTGGATGGACCCGGACAGGAATAAGTACGATCTGAACCACGCCGTCACGGGGCATCCGTGCATGTCGCGCGAGGAGTGGGAGGGAGTGTATCGGGCGGCGTGGGAGACGTACTATACGCACGAGCATATTGAAACGATACTCAGACGGGCAAAGGCAGGCGGGGCCAGCCCCGGGAAGGCGGTGCTTTTTCTCACGTGGTTCAAGGGGTGCATTGGCATCGAGAAAGTCCACCCCCTGGAGGGCGGATTCCTGCGGCGGAAGGTTCGCCGTGACCGCAGGGTCGGCCTGCCCCTGGAACCGGCCTGGCGGTTCTTGCCGAAATGGCTGGCGGAGACGGTGTGGAAGCAGGTCCGGTGGGCCGCGCTCTATGTGCGGCTGTATGCGATCTATTGGAAGATCAAGCGCGATCCGCGATGGCGCGAGTATATGGATGGCGCGGTGCAGCCGGTGGGTGATGACGAGATGGAGACCAGGGAGATGTTCCGGTCCGAGGGGGCGCAGGCCTACGTGGCTCGAGAGCAGCGGCTCGAGAAGATCCGCCGGGGAGAGACGGGCTGATGGCGGCGCCGCTCGGAGGGCCCCCAAGGACGTCTCTGCGGGGAGCAGTGTATCGCTGCGGATGCCGCAGCGGCGAAGGCCTGCCATTCGAGGCGTGTGCCCCGGCGGGGCGAGCGACGGGGTAGCCTTCCAGACCGAGGGGGCCGGTGAAGGGCTAGCGCCCGTCCTGCGGCCCGAGGACCGGGGATCGGGGAGGGCGGTGGGTCGTCGTGGGTCAAAACGCAGTGGTGATGGCGGTGGACATTGGGGGCACGACCATTTCGGCAGGGATCGTGGGGGCCGACGGGGCCGTGCACGCCCCCCGGCAGGTGCCAACCTATGCGCGGGGAAAGGGGGAGGCGGTCCTTGAGAACATCGTCGGGGCGCTCGAGGGGTTGCGAGGGGAGGCGCCGGCGGGCGCGCTGGTCGTCGGCGTGGGGATCGGGGCGCCGGGGAACGTGGACGCGGCGGCGGGGCGCATCGGGGAGGACATCCAGAACATCCCCGAGCTGAAGGGCCTGGCCCTGGGGCCGCTGGTGGCGGGGCGCCTCGGCCTCCCCGTGGTGGTGGACAACGACGTGAACGCCCTGGCCCTGGGCGAGATGGCCTTCGGGGCGGCGCGGGGCGCCCGCAACTTCATCCTGATCTGCATCGGCACGGGCGTGGGCGGCGGGATCGTGCTGAACGGGCGGATCGTGCGGGGGGCGTCGGGGTACGGCGGTGAGGTGGGGCACATGAGCGTCGAGCCGGACGGACGCCCATGCTTCTGCGGCAGCCGTGGCTGCCTGAAGGCCTACCTTTCGGGGCCCGACCTGGCGGCCCAGGCCTGCGAGGCGCTGGCCGCCGCACCCGCGGCCCGGTTCCTGGTGCTGGCGGGGGGTGACGCGGCCGCCATCCGGGCGGAGCACCTCTTCCAGGCCGCCCGCGAGGGAGACACGGCGGCCCAGGCCATCGTGGACCGCGCGGCGCGGATCCTGGGCACCGCTCTCGGAAACCTGATCAACGGGCTGAACCCGGAACTGATCCTGCTGGGCGGCGGGGTGATGGGCGCGGCGGACCTGCTGCTGGAGCCGGCGCGGGCGTGGGCCCGCCGGTACTCCTTTGCCTCCGCCTTCGCGGCGGCCAAGATCGGCCTGGCCAGCCTGGACAAACACTCCGGCATCAAGGGGGCCGCCGCCCTGTTCTTCATCGAGCGCGGTGGCGAGGTGGCGATGAGATGAAGAAGCGACCGACGGGCAGAAGAACCGGGAACGCAGGAAAGTCCGGTTTGCCGCTCTACACGCTGGAAGTGCGCATCCTAAACGGGCCGATGACCAGCAAGTTCGTCAAGAAGAATCGTGTCATCTCCCGGACGATCCAGGTTCGGGGGGACCAGACTCTGCAGCAACTTCACCGGGCCATTTTTCATGCATTCGATAGGGAAGAGGAGCACATGTACGAATTCCAGATTGGTGGGAAAGGACCCATGGACCCCAAGGCAAGGAGCTATGTGCTGCCCATGGCCATGGATGATCTCTTTACAGATAAGCCTCCCGCCGGCGACGTGACACGCACCACCATTGCCCCTCTGGGGCTGAAGGTCAACGACGCCTTCGGCTACTGGTTCGACTTTGGGGACGACTGGTGGCATCAGATCAACGTGGTTGCTATTGATGCACAGGTTGAGCATGGGAGGTACCCCCGGGTGACCGGGCGGGTTGGTGAGAGCCCGCCGCAATACGTGGATTGGGAATCGGAGGAGTGAGTCAGCGGGGGTGGGGATGTGCCGGGAACGGGAATGGGTGCGGGAACGGGAACGGAAGAGGGGCAGGGGATGCCGGAGGCGACGCTGATCATCGGCTGCGGGTACCTGGGGCGGCGGCTCGGCGCGGGGCTGCTGCGCGCCGGCTACCGCGTGCGGGGGATGACCCGGTCGGAGGAGCACGCGGGGGCCATCGCGGCGGCGGGCATCGAACCCGTGGTCGCGGACGTTACGGCGCCCGGCACGCTGCCGCCCGCCCTCGCCGGCGTGGGCATCGTGTACCACATGCTGGGCGGGATGCGGGGCACGCCGGAGGCGCTGCGCCGGCTTCACGTGGAGGGGACGCGGAACGTGCTGGGGGCCTTGCCGCCCTCGGTGCGCCGATACATCTACGTCAGCAGCACGGCGGTGTACGGGCAGACGGACGGCGGCTGGGTTGACGAGGCGGCGCCTACGGACCCCTCCTCGAACCTGGGGCGATTGCGCGTGGACGCCGAGGCGTTGGTGCGGGCGGCCAATGGGCGCAACGGGCTGCAGACCATCATCCTCCGGCCATCCTCCATCTACCGCCCGGCCGCACCCCTCTATCAACAGATCCAGGAGGGGACGTACAAGATCACCAGCGATCCCGCCAAGTGGATGAACCACATCTACATCGAGGATTTCTTGAGCGCCATGGCCCTGGCGGCGGCCCGGGGGGAGGGGGGCGAGGCCTACAACCTGACGGACGACGAGCCGCACCCGGCCGGCGATTACTTCGCCTGCATCGCGGACGCCATGGGTGTGCCGCGCCCGCCGCTGACGTACGAGCCCCCGGCGGAGGGATGCGCCGTCCTCGTGCGCGAGAGCGACAAGCGGGTGCGTAACGCCAAGCTCCGCGCCCACTTCACCTGGGCGCCGAAGTTCCCCTCGTACCGCGAGGGGATCCTGGATGCGGCGACCCGGGGCTGGAAGGAATGAGCCGATGCCGGGCGAATTGAAGCCCGCCTGGGCCGAATTCGAAAACCTGGACGGCGTGATCTACTCACAGGTCACCGTGCGGGACGAGTGGATCGAGGTGAGCGGGCGGCGCATCCCCTGGCCGCGCATCGTGGGCCTGCGCCTCCTGGGCCAGGCCTCCGCCGGGCCGGGGTCCGCCATGGACCCGATGCTGGAGATCTTCACAGCGGACGGCGAGGTGGTGCCCGTGCTGGCCAGGGTCCACCTTGCCATCGAAAGCCGTGCGGCCCACGAGGCGGCCGCGGGACACGACCAGCCGGCCGCGCAGGTGGCCGCCGCCGTCAGGCGCCTGGCCCCGAACCTCTCGCCCGTTTTCGCCGCCTGGACGGGGTGGAGGGTCCCGGTGGCCGCTTCGGCCGGGGCCGCGGCGGCTGCGGTGCTGGCCGCGCTGGCTCATGGCTCGGCGCCGGTGGTGGCGGTTTCTGCGGTGGTGGCGGCGGGCCTCTCGGCCATGGCAGGGCAGCGGTGGGACCGGGCGGCGCGCCGGGAGCATGCGACCCGAGCCCTCCCCGGCTGCCGCCCCTAGTGTGCTGCATCAGGGGTTCACAGGACTCTTCCCCGCTCGTGCCGGGGCGTTCGGCTGAGCTCACGGCGCAGCCTGCTGAGGCACGAGCGGTGCCCCGTATCGCCCTTCGACAGGTTCACGGCGAACGGGGATTGTTCAAACAGTTTGTGACGAGGGACCCTACCCACCTCGGGGCATACCCCGGGGGCACGGTGCATTCATGAAGTGGCAGGTGGCGCGCAACGGGTACGACGAGGTCTTCGAGAAGGCCGGTTCCCCCCGGCCGCACTACCGCCCCCTCGTCTCGCTCATGGGCGCCTTCCCCGAGGCCGAGATGGACCGCAGGGAACGCCTCCAGAAGCTCTCCCTCACCAACCAGGGGATCACCTTTACCGTCTACGGCGGGGAGGAGGGCATCGAGCGGATCTGGCCCTGCGATTTCGTCCCCCGCATCCTGACGGCCGCCGAGTGGAAGAAGATCGAGGACGGCCTGATCCAGCGCACCGCCGCCCTGAACCTCTTCCTGGCGGACATCTACCAGCAGCGGCGCTGCCTGCAGGACCGGGTCATCCCGCCGGAGCTGATCTTCAGCCGCAGGGAGTACAAGCGCGAGCTCATCGGCGTCGTCCCCCCGCACAAGATCTACACGCACGTGGTGGGGACGGACATCGTGCGGAACGCTGCCGGGGAGTACCTGGTGCTGGAGGACAACTGCCGTTGCCCCAGCGGGGTGTCCTACGTCCTGGAGAACCGGAACCTGCTGCACCGCGTCTTCCCCGAGCTGTTCGCGTCGTACCCCGTCCGGCCCATCAAGGATTACCCCAACCTGCTCCTGGAGACGCTGCTCTTCGTGGGCCCGCGCCGGGGCCAGAACCCGGTGGCCGTGCTCCTCAGCCCGGGCATCTACAACTCGGCCTACTTCGAGCATTCCTTCCTGGCGCGGGAGATGGGGGTGTTCCTGGTGGAGGCGCCGGACCTGGTGGTGGAGGACAACCAGCTGTTCATGCGCACCACGCAGGGGAAGCAGCGGGTGGACGTGGTCTACCGGCGCATCGACGATGATTACCTGGACCCGCTGGCCTTCCGGAAGGACAGCCTGCTGGGCGTGCCCGGGCTGATGAACGTGTACCGCGCGGGGAACGTGGCCCTGGCGAACGCCCCCGGGTCCGGCGTGGCCGATGACAAGTCGGTGTACGCCTTCATGCCCGAGCTCATCAAGTACTACCTGGGGGAGGATCCCCTCCTGCCCCAGGTGCCCACCTACCTGGGGTTCCGGCCGCGGGACCTGCAGTACATCGTGGCGCACGCCCGGGAGCTGGTGATCAAGACCACAGGAGATTCCGGCGGCTACGGGATGCTCATGGGCCCCCTGGCCGGCCGGAAGGAGATCCAGGCCTACGTGGCCCGGGTGAAGAAGAACCCAGGCAACTACATCGCCCAGCCGCTGCTGGAGCTCTCCAGCCACCCCACCTACCTGAACGGGCGCTTCGTGCCCCGCCGGATCGACTTGCGGCCTTTCATCCTCTACGGCGACCGGGTCCGCGTCCTGCCCGGCGGGCTGACCCGCGTGGCCCTCCCCGCGGGCTCCTACGTGGTGAACTCATCGCAGGGCGGCGGCAGCAAGGATACCTGGGTGCTCGCCCCCAAGGGCGCGTGATGCTGTCGCGCGTGGCGGATGCCCTCTACTGGATGGGGCGCTACATCGAGCGGGCCGAGAACGTCACCCGGCTCCTCCTGGTGACGGAGGACCTTTCGACGGAGATCCAGGGCCTGGACGAGCGGCTGGCCCAGGCGGAGTGGAGGGATCTGCTGGCCATCTTTCCGGGGACATCACTGGAGGAGCCGGGGGCCCGGGCGGTGCGGGAAGGGGCCCTGGGGTACCTGCAGGCCTTCACCGTGGACCCCTACAATCCTTTCTCCACGCTCTTCTCCCTGCGGAAGGCCCGGGAGAACGCCCGCTCGGCCCGCGAGGCGCTCACCCAGGAGGTCTTCATCAACCTGAACGAGACGTACCGCGACCTGGCGGGCACCACGACGAAGAGCCTGAGGGACGTGCCGGCATGCCGGGGGGCGCTGGCGGCCGCGGAGAAGGGCATCCTGAGCACCGTGGGCGCCATCGAGCACACCATGAGCCGGGACCGGGGCTGGCTCTTCCTGAAGCTGGGCGAGACGCTGGAGCGGACCTTCCGCACCGCCGCCGTCCTCCGCGCCAAGCTCCCCGCCCTGGCCGGCCCGGACCCGCCCAAGGACATCGAGCTCTTCTACACCCGGTGGCGGAGCCTGCTGCGGAGCCTTTCCTCGCTGGAGAACTATCGGAAGGCCTGCGGCGCGCGCATGGAGCCTCAGCTCGTGATGCGGTTCGCGCTCTTCGATCCGGAGGCCCCGCGCTCCCTCCGCTACGGGGCCGCCGCCGTGAAGGGCTACCTGGAGCGGATCTCGGGCGACCAGGAGCTGACCCCGCCGGCGCGCGCCATCGGGAAGCTCTACATGGAGCTGTGCTACGGGGACGAACAGGCCTTCGGCCGGGGGGATTGCGCGGGGTTTCTCGACCACGTGCTGGGAGAGCTGGGGAAAACCCACGATGCCATCGCGGCCCACTTCTTCGGCGCCTAGCAGGCTGCTGAAAAAGGCCCATCTCTCCATTGCGGAATGCGAATTGCGGAATGCGGAATCCGCGCGCCGCCTTGCATCTGGACCTTTTTGAGCAGCCTGGGCAAAAGAGAGTTGTTCAGCATCCTATTAGTCTCCTGAGCCGGAAGTCCCTGGAGGGATCGTTGCGTGGCCCGGGCCTGGCCCGGGAAGCGTCCAGTGCCACGGCGGGTTGCGCTGGATCTTTGGTGCGCTGCCGGGCACGGGCACGGGCAAGGGCACGGATAGAGAAGCGTTGAGGGCGAGATGTTCCTCGAGATCGAGCACCGGCTGAACTTCGGTTACGACGCGTTCATCAGCGAATCCTTCCTCGAAGTGCGCCTGCAGCCCAAGACCGGCGCATCCCAGACCGTCCACTCATTTCTCCTGGCGGTGGGCCCGCCCACCAAGGTGGCCCGCTACCTGGACTGGAACGAGAACATCGTCCATCACTTCACCATCAACAAGTTCCACGAGCGGATCGAGATCCTGGGCCGCTCCCTGGTGAACACCCACCCGGCCCCCTCGCCCCTCGCGTCCGTCGCCGACGCGGGGCCCCTCGAGGAGCTTCCCTACGATCTCTACGACTTCGTGGACTTCGGGGGCCCGGTGCGGCTCACCCCCCTGCTCAGGAAATTCGGCGAGTCCATCAAGGTGCCGGCGACGGCGCCGCTGGAGGAGCAGGTGCGGCGGTTGGGTGAATCCCTCCACAGCCGCTTCGAGTACCAGAAGGACGTGACGAAGTATGATTCGACCACGGAGGACTTCCTGAAGGCCGGGGCCGGGGTGTGCCAGGACTTCACCCACCTGATGCTGGGGTTGCTGCGGCTGCGGCGGATCCCCTGCCGCTACGTGAGCGGGTACCTGCACGTGGATCGGAAGAAGGGAGAGGCGGCCCAGAGCCATGCGTGGGTGGAGTGCTATTCGCCCCGGGCCGGGTGGGTGCCGTTCGATCCCACGCACAACCGGGAGCCGGACGAACGGTACGTCGTCGTGGGGCACGGCCGGCATTACGACGACGTGCCGCCGAACCGGGGGATCTACCGGGGGAACGCCAAGGAGACGCTGCAGGCGGAGGTATTCACGCGCCCGTCCACGCCGAAGCGGATCTCGACGCTCCACGAGGAGATCGAAGCGATCGACCTGCCCGTGTTCCAGGAGATCCCGGCGCGTGGGCGGGCGGCCCCCCACAACGCAGCGCTGGAGGCGGCCATCCAGCAGCAGCAATAACCGGGCCCCGCGCCGCCCTCTCCGGTCGCCGCCGGAAATCCGGCTCGGGGCCTCCAGCGGATCAACCGGCGGCGGGGGCGAGGAGGCTCAGGGCGGCGAGGGCGTAGATGCGGGCGGCATCGGCCACCTCGCGGACCTCCACCCATTCGTCGGCCGTGTGGGCGCGCGCCAGGTCCCCCGGGCCCAGGACGGCCGTGGGGATCCCGGCGGCGCGGAAGTGCACCATGTCGCAGGCGGCCGGGAAGCCGGCCAGCGCCGGCTCCCGCCCGAGGACGGCCCGCCCGGCCCGGGCCAGGGCCCCGACGATGGGCGCATCGGCCGGCGTCTCGGCCGGCCCGCCCGTGGTGGGGACGAAGCGGGCGACGGCGGCGCGGAATTCCGGGTCGGCCGCGCGCAGCCCGTCCAGGACCTGCTGGATGCCGGCCAGGGCCTCCGCCTCGGTCTCGCCGGGGATCAGGCGGCGGTCGATGGTGAACTCGCACCGGTCCGGGATCACGTTCTCCTTGTGCCCGCCGTGGACGATGGTGACGGCCAGCGTGGGCGAACCGACCAGCGAGTGCGCCCGCCCCCCGAACCCGCCGGCGTAGGCTTCGAAGGCCGCGATGGCGCGGGCGGCCCCGTACACCGCATTCACCCCCCTGTGGGGCTGCGAGGCGTGGGCCGCGCGGCCCTCCACCGCGATGACCGGCCGGAAACTCCCGCGGTGCGCGATGACCACGTTCAATCCCGTGGGCTCGCCCACGATGGCGTGGTCCGCGGCCACGGCGGGGGCCAGGCGCCGGGCGCCCAGGCTTCCCACCTCTTCGTCCATCACCGCGGTCACCACCAGGTCGCCATCCAGGGGGATCCGGCTCTGCGCCAGCGCGGCCGCCGCGAGCAGGAAGCCGGCCAGGCTTCCCTTCGCATCCAGGGCGCCGCGGCCGTACAGGCGCCCGCCCTCGACCTCCGCGGCGAAGGGGTCCCGCGTCCAGCCGGCGCCGGGCGGGACCACGTCCATGTGGGTGTTGAAGAGCAGCACGGGGGAGCCGGTCCGGCCGGGAAGCCGGGCCACGACGTTCGGGCGGCCCGGGAGCACTTCGTCCACGTGCACGGAGAAGCCCAGGGCTTCCAACCCTTCCGCCAGGTGCGCGGCCAGGCGCCCCTCGTCCCCCGGCGGGTTCACCGTGGGGAAGCGCACCAGGTCTGCGAGGCAGCGCGCCGCCGCGCCCTCCTGGATCCCCGCGAGCACGGCGTTCACCGTCTCCTGCGCAATCATCGCCTTTCTATCACGTTGAGGAGTCAGCTCGGCTCGGGGTCCTGCTTTCCCTCAGCCCTCAGTCCTTTGTCCTCAGTCCTGCGGGTGCGGGCCAGCCGGGCGGCCACCCGGATGGCCTCGATGAGGCTCCGCTCGTCGGCGATGCCCTTCCCGGCGATGTCGAACGCCGTCCCGTGATCCACCGACGTGCGGATGATGGGAAGCCCCACCGTGACGTTCACGCCCCGGTCGAACCCCAGGAGCTTCATGGGGATGTGGCCCTGGTCGTGGTACATGGCCACCACGCAGTCGAACTCGCCCCGGCGGCAGCGGTAGAAGACGGTATCCGGCGGGAAGGGCCCCAGGGCGTTGATGCCCTCTTGCCGGGCCGCGCCGATGGCCGGGATGATCTCGCGGATCTCCTCGCGGCCGAACAGGCCGCCCTCGCTGGCGTGGGGGTTCAGGCCGGCCACGGCGATGCGGGGCGCGCGCACGCCGAAGCGGCGCACCGCCGCCTGGGCCAGGCGGATCGTCTGCAGGACGCGCCGCTGGCTCACCTTGCGGCAGGCCACCCGGAGGGCCGTGTGGGTGGAGACGTGGATGACCCGCATGCGGCCCACCACCAGCATCATGGCGATGGGGTGGGCCCGGGTGCGGCGGCCGAATATCTCCGTATGCCCGTCGTAGCGGTAACGGGCCAGGCGCATGGCTTCCTTGTTCAGGGGCGCGGTCACCACGGCGTCCAGCCCGCCGGCCATGGCCTGATCGATGGCGGCCAGGATGGTGCGCACCGCGGCGCGGCCGCAGGCGGCGGCCAGCCGGCCGGGCACGGCCTGGGCCGGGGCGATGGTGGGCACGTCCAGCACGATCAGGCGGCGGGGCGTGGGGTGGGCCCGAGTCGGGTCCCGGATGGGGCGCAGGTCCAGGGGGAGACGGCAGAGGGCGATGGCGCGGCGGAAGATCCGCGCGTCCCCCACGGCCAGCGGGCGGCAACAGCGGTGGACTTCAGGATGGGTCCACGCCTTGGCGATGATCTCGGGGCCGATCCCGGCGGGATCGCCCATGGTGATGCCCACGAGGGGCTTCGGGGCGCTCGTCATGACGGACCGGTCCACGCCTCCAGCGGGCGCTCACGTTAGCACAGCCGCGCGGCGGAAAGAAGAAGTTTCGCGGGGGGACGCGCCCGGGCCCGCCCCGCGGCCCCGGGGCCGGCCAGCCCCGGGGCCGGCGCTTGACGCGGGGCCCGCCGCGTGATATCGGACCGGAGCCGGCACATCGCTGGATGCCGGAACGGAGCGTGCGCGTGGATCTGGGGCTGAAGGACCGGGTCGTCATGATCACGGGCGCCAGCCGGGGCATCGGCCGGGCCGCCGCCGCGGGCTTCGCCGCGGAGGGGGCGCGGCTGGCCGTGTGCAGCCGCAACGGCGATGAATTGCGGGGGGTCATGAAGGCGGAGGGCGTGCCGGAGGACCGGCTGCTGGCCGTCCAGGCGGATGTGGGCCGCGCGGCGGACGTGGAGGCCTTCGTGCGCGCCACCCTGGAACGTTTCAAGACGGTCCACGTCCTCGTGAACAACGCCGGGGCGGGCAGCCCCGGCATGTTCGAGGACCTGCCGGACGAGCGGTGGAGCGCGGTGCTGGAGCAGAACCTGTGGAGCACGATCCGCGTCACGCGGGCCGTGCTGCCCGCCATGAAGGCGGCGGGCGGCGGGCGCATCATCAATCTCTCCGCGCTCTCGGGGCTGCGGCCGCGCCTGGGCCAGGCCGCCTCGAACGTGGCGAAGGCCGGCGTGGTGAGCCTCACCAAGAGCCTCGCCGCGGAGCTGGCGCCGCACAACATCCTGGTGAACGCGGTGTGCCCGGGCATGGTGCTCACCTCGCGCTGGATCGCCCGCGTGGCGAAGATGGCGCAGGAGAAGGCCATCACGGAGGAGGAGGCGAAGTTCCGCATGGCGGGCTACGGCATCCCCCTGGGCCGGTTCGGCGACCCGGCCGAATCCGCCGGGATCATCCTCTTCCTTGCGTCCCGGCACGCCAGCTACATCAACGGCACGGCCATCGAAGTGGACGGCGGGCTGGGCGCCTGCATCGATCTGCGGCCCCGCTAGCAGGCTGCTGAAAAAGGCCCATCTCTTTATTGCGGAATGCGGAATGCGGAATGCGGATTGCGGAATCCGCGCGTCGCCTTGCATCTGGACCTTTTTGAGCAGCCTGGGCAAGGGAGTGTGTTTCAGCATCCTGCTAGGCGCGGGGCCGCGGAGGCGGGGCGTTCCGCTGTTCCGCCGTCCCGCAGTTCACGGAGGCGGGGCCGCGAGGAACGGCCGAACCGTCGAACGGCCGAACTGCCGAACGCGCTCGAGGATGGGAGATTCGCGATGAAGGCACGGCGGCGGATGGTGGCCGCGCTCCTGGCGGCGGGCGCGGCGGCGTGGGCCGGGCCGGCGGGGGCGCAGGGGGTGCCGGAGGCGGCGAAGAAGGAGGGGAAGGTCGTCTGGTATTCGTCGCTGGCGCTGGAGGTGGGCCAGAAGATCTGCAACCTCTTCACGCAGCGGCACCCCGGTGTGCCCTGCGAGCTGATGCGCAGCGGGTCCGAGCGCATCGTCCAGCGCATCCTCCAGGAGACCAAGGCGAACCTGGCCATCGCGGACGTGATGGAGACGTCCGACGCCGCCCACTTCCTGGATTTCAAGCAGCGCGGCCTGCTCCAGCCCTACCAGCCCGAGGGCACCAAGAGCATGCGGGGGGACCTTCGGGACGCCGAGCACTTCTACCACACCCTCCGGGGCACGCCCTACGTGATCGCCTACAACACCCGGCTGGTGACCAAGGACGGGGCGCCCCGCAAGTGGCAGGACGTGCTGGACCCCAAGTGGAAGGGCAAGGTGGCCCACGGCCACCCCGGCTACAGCGGCGTGGTCACCACCGGCATGGTCGGCATCCTCGGCAAGTATGGCTGGGAGTACTACACGGCGCTGGCGAAGAACCAGCCCGTTCTCGGCCAGTCCGCGGAAGACCCGCCCATCAAGGTGGCGGGAGGCGAGGCCAGCGTGGGCGTGAGCGGCGCGTACAACTTCTTCAAGTCCAGAAGGAAGGGCAACCCCATCGACATCGTGTTCCCCGCGGATCTCGTCCCCTTCGTGAACTCCCCTGTGGCGCTGCTGAAACGTGCCCCGCACCCGAACGCGGCCAAGCTGTTCCTGGACTTCCTCTACAGCCGGGACGCCCAGCAGATCATGGCCGACGATGGGGTGGTGCCCATGAATGACGCCGTGGCGCTGCCCCCCGGCGGCGTGGCCATGAAGGACCTCAAGAACCTGGTGGTGCCGGACGCGAAAGAGATCATCAAGATCAACGAAGAGATCAAGGTGAGGTTCCGCGAACTGTTCGGCGTATAACCCCGGGCCGGGCGTGGGCGAGCCTAGCCTGATTTTCGCTACTGGAGGGGAGTCGCCGGCACAAGTTGTTGATATCCCGGCCTCCACCCCTCAAAGGTCTGTACTACATTTGCCCTGTTGTTTTTGCCGTGATCCTTGGTGGCGGCTGCCCAGGCAGCCGCCACCCCAGCCGCGCCAGCAGGAGTTCCTGGTCGGGCTCCGGTTGTGTGTAGCGGGTGAAGATCAACTCCCGGCCGTCGGTCGTCGGGAAGTGCACATCGAGCATCTGGATCGCGGCGAACTTTTCCAGGGCCTGGCGGACGGTGAGCCCGGGCGCGTGGTGCCGCAGGTGCGCCTTGAGGGTGACGTGCAGGCAGTAGGCGAGGAAGGCCACGAAGATATGGGCCTCGATCCGGGCCTCGACCTGGTGGAAGATCGGCCGGACTGCCAGGTCCCCCTTCAAGTCCTTGAAGGCGGCCTCCACCTCGACCAGCTGCAGGTAGAACTCCCACAGGCGGGCCGGGTCGGTCTCGGTCAGGTTCGACCGCAGCAGGTAGCGGCCCTCCCGACGCCGGAGGCACCGGAGTTTCGGCTTGTCCAGGGCGAAGGTGAAGTCCACCCTTCGCGTCCGCTCGGCCTGCGGGGGCGGCGCCGGCAGCTCCACCCGTACCAGGGTCCACGCCCGGCCCGCCTCCTGTTTCGCGGCGCCCAGCTTCAGCAGGAGCGTCTCGTAGGTGGGGCGCTGCTGTCGCAGGGCCTGCAGCCGGCTCCACAGCCGCTTGAGCCGACGGCGGCGCATCGCGCGCTCTTTCTGCACCCGCGTCGCGCTCTGCACCCACACGTAGAGGTCGGCCGCGTCGGGGAGCAGCTTCACCCGTACGCTCGGCCGCGCCGCCTGCCAGGGCACCTGGAGGAGCCGCTGCTCGAGCCGGGTCAACCGGCCCTTGGGCGTGCCCACGATGTAGCTGGCGCCCCGCTCCCGCAGCTGGGCCAACTGCGCCTCGGTGGGAATGCCGCGGTCCATCACCCAGATCCGCCGGGCCTGCCCGTAGCGGGCTTCGAGCTGCGCCAGGAAGGCCGGCAGCGTCGCGGTGTCCGCCGTATTGCCCGGCAGGACCTCGTAGGCCAGGGGAAAGCCCTCGGGCGTGACGATGAGCGCGATCACCACCTGGACGCAGTCCGGCCGGCGGTCCCGGCTGTACCCGTAGCGCCGTTTGTCCCCCGCGGCGAAGGGCGGATCGCTCTCGAAGTACGTGCTGGTCAGATCGTAGAGCAGCACGTCGTAGGTCACGCCGAACAGGTCCCGCCAGCGGGCAGCGAGAAACGTGAAGAGCGCCTCCCGGTGGGCCAGCAGCCGGTCGAGGCACCGGTACAGGGTGTCCTTCGCCACCACCGTGAAGTCCTCGCCGAGGAGATCGCCCAGCGCGCTGCGCTGGTACCACTCCCGGTGGAGCCGCCACTCGCTGCCCGGCGCCAGGAGCCGGTAGGCGACGAGCACCATGAGCACGTGATACCAGGAGGTGCCTTCCCGGCTGGGGGCCAACCGCCCCCGCCAGAACCGATCCAGCCGGAGCTCCTCCCACAGCTGACCGAAGGCCCAGCAGGCCCCCCACTGCCGCGGGCGCTCCAGCGTGAACTCGTGCAGCCGCACCTGGACGCCGCACTCCGCCGCATGGGCGGGGATCGCCCGGTCCGCGGGGAACAGGGCCAGGCGCAACTGCCGCTGGCCGGGCACCTCGAAGGCCTCGATGCAGCGCAGCCACGCCGCCTGCTGGCTGTCGTTGATCTCCCCCAGGTACAGGAGGTGCCGATCGACCACGCGCCCGCCCGCACAGCGGCGCTTCTCCGCGATGCTCCAGTACCGATGCTCCTTGCCGTCTTTGACCCGGCGATGGCACTTGAGGTACATGGCGGCCCGAGAGTACCGCACGCGCCCGGGCCGCGAAAAGAGGGTAGGTCTGTCCCACCCGCGTTTCCCCAGGGCCGCGGCTTCTACCGCAGGTACTTACAGTCCCGGAGGCCATGAAAAAAGGCGATCGTGAGGTCCAGTAGCGAAAGTCAGGCTAGCAGGCTGCTGAAAAAGGCCCATCTGCCGCGTTGGCGCGCTCGCGCGCTCGCTGCGGCGTACATCCCAGTACGCCTCGCTCGGCGCATCGCGCGCCGCCTTGCATCTGGACCTTTTTGAGCAGCCTGGGCGAAAAGAGGCTTTTCCGCCTCCTGCTGGAAGCGGGGTAGGGTGTGAGCGTGCGCGGCGGCATAATGAAACGCCCGGCGATCCGTGGCGGGGGGTGGGGGGCGAGAAGGGGCGCTGCCGTCGTCAGCGGCTGGCCACCAGGTGCGCGACGCGCTCCCGCAGGTCCTGGGGGAACCAGGGGGGCGAGCCGGCGGCGGCGTTCTCGGTCATCCGGCCGGGGCGCGAGGTGGCCGGGATCACCACGTGCACCCGGGTGTCGCTGAGGATCCACTTCAGCAGGACCTGGGCCCAGGTGGTGGCGCCGTAGGCCTCGAAGGGCTTCAGCTCGGCCGGGCGCGGGGCGCGCCGCGTCAGGTCTCCCTGCTCGAAGGGCATCATGGCCACCACGCCCAGGTCCAGGGAGTGCGCCAGGGGAAGGATGCCCCCTTCGGCCCCGCGCGTGAGGGCGCTGTAGGGGATCTGGATGCCATCGATCCTCCCGGTTTCCATGAGGCGCCGAAGGGCCGGGAAGGCCGCGAGGCTGTAGTGGGTGGCGCCGATGGCCCGCACGGCCCCCGCCGCCTTGAGCTCCTCCAGCACCGGCAGGTGCGTCTCCCAGGCCTGGAGGTTGTGGACCTGATAGAAGTCCACCCGGCCGCCGAACCATCCCAGGGCCCGGCGGATCTGTTCCCGCCCCTCGCGCCGGCCGCCGGCCCAGACCTTGGTGGCCACCAGGGCGAGGTCCCGCCGGCCCTCCAAGGCGGCGCCCAGCACGCGTTCTGCCTCGCCGTACATGGGCGAGGAGTCGAAGAAGTTGGCGCCGGCGGCCAGCGCCTCGTCCACGATCCGTCGGCGCACGGCCTCGGCCTCCCGGCCCCGCACGTCGAAGGTGCGCCACGTCCCCATCCCCACGGCCGGGACCTCGAGGGCGGTCCTCCCGAAGCGCCGTCGCTCCACGGTCAGGCTCCCTCTTCCGGAGCGGCGGGACCTGCGCGCCGGCCGGTGGGGAGGCCGCGGCAGCTCATGATCGTTCCGGGACGGAAGGGGGGTGGAGGGGCGTCAGGACGCCGCCGCGCCCCATGCGGTAGCGGAGGCCGCGCCACGTGATGGTGTTGCCGGCGAAGGCCAGCGCCCACAGCGCAACGCTGAGGGCATCGGCCAAGGGCAGCAGCCAGAGGCCGCGCACCGGGTCGGCGACCCGGAGGACCTTCGCGCTCACGGTTACCGCCACGGCGTGGCGCAGGGCGATGGTGGCGAGCAGGAGGCCCAGCCCCAGGGGCGTCGGCCCCTCGGCCAGGAGAAAGAGCAGGCTCAGGAAGACCCCGTGCCGGATGAAGGAGGCTAAGTACCCCGCCGGCCGGCAGGACCGCATGGTGCGCGCCCAGCGCACCTGGCGCGCGAAGAAATCGCGGAAGGGGATCTGCCCCAGCACGCAATCCACCATGGCATCGGCCAGGGCCACGGTGTAGCCGGCCGCCACGGCCCGCCGCCCGATCTGATAGTCGTCCGCGAGGACGTGGGTGAAGGCGGCGAAGCCGCCCAACTCGTCCAGCACCTTCCGGCGCATGGCCAGCGTGGCCCCCAGGGCGAAGGTCATGCCCTCCAGCAGGTAGGCGACCAGGACGCTGGGTACGAAAAGGGTGTGGATGATCAGACGTTCCAGGTGGGCGGCCAGGCCTGCCGGCGCCACGCCACGGTACAGCGCAGTGACCAGGCCCACCTCGGGGTCAGCGAAGGGGGCGGCCACTCGGTGCAGGTAGTCCGGGGCCACCCGGGTGTCGCTGTCGCTGATGACGAGGATCTCGTGGCGCGCCCGCGCGGCCATCTGGTGGAGGCTGCTCACCTTGCCGTTGGGGCCCAGCGGCTCCGGACAGAGGACGAGGTGCGCGTCCGCATCCGGGTGCTCGGCCAGGACCTGGCGCACCACGCCCAGCGCGGGGTCCTGCGGGTCGGCCGCCCCGAAGAGGATTTGGTAGGCGGGATAATCCTGCCGGCAGAAGCTGCGGAGGTTCCCCAGCAGGTCCGGGTCCAGCCCCTTGATCGGCTTCAGGATCGTGATGGGGGGTGTGTAGCCCACGTCCCGGTGGCCGGGGTGACGGGCCAGGCGCGCCATGGCCACCAGGGCCGCCGCGCCGTAGGCAAGCGCCAGCCCGATCAGCACCAGCAGCACCTGTCCGAGCATGCGGGAATCCCCCTCCCAAGGGTCCGCAGAGTATCGCAAGGGGGCCGGGGCCCGCAAGGCCGCGCGGCCGCGGGGCCAGGCGGGGCCCTCCTGCGACACCCCCTCGCCCACTCGGCCCTTGACGGGCTGGCAGCAGGTTGGTTATTTTACCATCGTTATGCAGAGGGATGTGTCATCCCACGCCGTGCGCCCAGCACTCCTCCGCGCGGCCATCCTCCTCTCGGCCGCGGCCCTCACCGCGGCCACGCCGGCCCCCCTCGCCCAGGACATGCGGGAATCGAGCTTCACCACGGCCGCGGCAGAGGTGGCCCAAAAGGTGGCCGAGGCGTTCCCCAAGCTGGAGGGCCTCGTGATCCGGGTGGACGGGGACCTGCTGTATCTGGACCTGGGGGAGGGCCAGCGGGCGTTTCCGGGCATGGAGCTGAGCGTCTCCCGGCCGGGGCAAGAGTTCCGCAACCCCTACACGGGCAAGGTCCTGGGGGTGCTGGACCGGGAAATCGCCTCGGCCCGCATCGTGGAGGTGCGGGACAAGTACTCGGTCGCCCGCGTGGTCTCGCGCCATGGCGATCTGGCCGTGCAGGAGCAGGATAAGGTCCGTATGACCGGCGCCCGGCTCACCGTGGTCCTCCCGGTGGTGGACACGGGCCAGGTCCGCACCGTGAACGCCCGCGCGCTCACTCGCGAGATCCAGACGGCCCTGGGGAAGACCGGCCGCTTCGAAGTCCTTGACGACCGGCGCCTGCGCTCGGCCGGCTTCCCGGCCAAGCCCGCGGAACTCGCCGCCCCGGACACGGTAAAGGGACTGGGGGCCCGGCTGCACGCCTCGGCGCTCCTGATGGGGCGGGTGGTGCCGGCGGAGCAGGCCCTGCGCATCGAGATGGAGGTGCTTTCCACGGCCACCGCGCGCCCCATGACCCTGGCTTCGGCGGACATCCGCTCACGCGATCCCCGCATGGCCGTCGCCCTGGGCCAAAAGGGCCCGGGAGGGACGCTCGTGACCACCACCGAATTTGTGGTCCGGGACGCGGGGCCGGCGGTGGTGGCCAACCTCATGCGGGGCCCCGAGTTCGAGAACGAGATGCGGGGCCTGGCCGCCGGCAACGTGTTCGGGGACGGGCGCCGCACGTTGGTCACCACGGACGGCCGCCGCATCCTGGCCATGGCGTTCGACGGGACGCGGTACCAGCGAGTTTGGGAGGGGCGCATCCCGCCGCCGGGCAACGCCTTCGCCGTGGACGTGGCCGACGTGAACGGCGATGGGCGCGCCGAGATCTTTGTCACCAGCTACGGCGGGGGCCGGCTCTCGTCCTATGTCCTGGAGTTCGACGGGAGGGAGATGCGCC
>DASPOZ010000233.1:0-4019 GCA_035625755.1 Candidatus Sulfotelmatobacter sp. | reverse complement strand
GCCCCATTCCTCAATCCTCAATCCGCAATGGGGTGCGGTGGATCGGCGGGGCAGAGGGGGGACCGGTAGCCACGGCGCCGGGGGTCTGCGCGCGCAGCCCCGGCGCCTAGCGTTTCGGGGTAGGCGGCATTGCGCCTTGGCGCGACAGTCAGGGCGCAGGCAAATGCGTGGGAACCAAGCATGCGGTACGCCCCCTCGACTCCGAAGCGAGAACTTGTCAACCAACGACTTGACCCCTTCTCTGGGAGGTTCCCCATGTTGCGGAGGTTGCCCTTGGGCACAGGGAATGATGGGTAAGGGAGCGACGCTTCCGGCCGAGCGGATCCAGCGGCGCATTTACCTGCTCCGGGGCCAGAAGGTCATGCTCAGCACGGACCTGGCGGAGCTCTACGGCGTCGAGCCCCGCGTCCTTCTGCAGGCCGTCAAACGCAATCGCACCCGCTTCCCATCCGACTTCATGTTCCAGCTCAGCCGCGGCGAGTTCGCCGTCTTGAAATCACAGATTGTGATTTCAAGTTGGGGTGGCATGCGACGGGCTACGCCCTACGCGTTCACGGAACAGGGCGTGGCCATGCTCTCCAGCGTCTTGCGTACCCGCCGGGCAATCCGGGTGAACATCGAGATCATGCGGGCCTTTGTGCGCCTCCGCCGGATGGTCATCTCGCATGAGGAAATGGCACGGAGGGTAGATGCCCTCGAAAAGAAGTACGACGCCCAGTTCAAGGCCGTCTTCGACGCGATCCGCGAGCTGATGAGGCCGCCTACGTCCCCACGAAAGGCCATCGGTTTCCGGGTCGAGGAGGCACGGGCCGCCTATCGGCTGCAGCGCCGACGCCGCGCATCGCGGTGATCGCAGAATTGACCATGCGGAGCCTTGGTAAGGTATGGTTCCGCATTGCCCCGGCCCCCTCGCCGCGTCGCATCCCCCCCCGCGCCCATGCGCCCCCGCCCCCCTGCGGCAAATCCCTCCCGCCTCACGCCTGACGCCTCACGGCTATTGAGGCAACTGTTCAATATCATTGACGCCCGCCCGGCTTTCTGCTACTGAGAGAATGGTTTGGCCCGGGCGTGGCCAGGGGAGCACGCGGGCAGGGGGCGGGGTGGATCGGCGGGGCGGAGGGGCGACCGGCAGCCACGGCGCCGGGGGTCTGCGCGCGCAGCCCCGGCGCCTCGTGTTTTGGGGCGCCGGCGGGCCGCGGTGGCTGCGCGATCCTCGGCCAGGGACGAGACCGAGCAGGCACCGTCCCCTCACGCATGCGCTGAGGGCGCGATGTGGCGAAAGGAGTGAGGCGTGAGCGGTACCTATCGTGCCGATGGCAGGCCGCGGGTCCTCCGGCCTCGTCCAGCGACGTTGCGGAAGGTTCATAGCCTGCGGGAGGAGACGGGCAGGATCGCGGCTATCGAGCCGCGCAGCGGCGATTTCTTTCTGGGCGACACCTTAATCGCCGCTCTGGAACGCGCCCGGGAACGCTATCCGGCGGCCACCTTCTACTTCATCCGTATAGGCCACCCGACGGCGCACGTCCACCATGGCGGGCTGCGGCGGAAGAAGCCGTGACCTTGAGGGGGATCATCCGGGAGCATTCCCCGGTAATCCAGGGGCGAGCCCGCGCCGGCCTGCTCCACCTCGGGGGTCGTGGCCCGGTACCGCTCGTCATCGACACCGGCTTCACCGGGGCCTTCGCGGTGCCGGAGGCGATTGCGCGCTCCCTCGATCTCGAATTCGCTGGGTTCGATACCTTCACCCTGGCGACGGGCCAGGAGGTCGAGCTTCCCGTGTTTGTGGGAACGGTCGTCCTCGGGGGACGCCGCGTCAAGACATGGTTCATTCTCGGGGAGGGTCTGGTCGGGATGGAGTTCCTCGAGGAGGCCTGCGCGGACCTCTTGCTGGACTTTGAGAAGCAGGCGCTCAGGCTTCGGCTCAAAAAGAGGGGCAGGCGTTGACGCGCTGCCTGGCGAGTGAGAGGCGGCGCGCGATGCTCGGTGGCCCGGGAAACGGTTCCCCCATCCCGCCGGCGGCGCCACGAACTCTGGTGTGGAGCGGTGGGTCCATGGATTCGTCGCCACCACCTTTCCCTGTCTCCGCTTCCTGCGTTCCGGCCATTCGGCATTGGATGGCCGCGGGGCCGGGTCGGGCGCGCGGCGGGACCCGGGGAGAAACGGAACCAACGGAACTACGTCCCCCTGGGGTAGATCGGCGGGGCGGAGGGGAGACCGGTGGCCACGGCGCCGGGGGACTGCGCGCGCAGCCCCGGCGCCTCGTGTTTTGGGGCCCAGGCGGCGCCCGACGTGTGGCCCGGGACAAAGCCACGGCCCGGGCCGGCGCGCCATAACCAACCTACGTCCTTTGGACGCTTCTGGTTCGCGCTCGTTTCTCGTTCCGGGGCGATTAGGGGTGGCCCGGGCAATCGGAGTATGCTAAATTAGGCATGCCGGTGGAGGGCCAATGGCAAGATCGGAGGATGAGCCATCGCCCAAGCCGGTGCGCTGGGTCGGCAGCAGCCGCGACGACCTGAGCGGGATGCTGAAGAACCCTGTCTGGCCCAGGCTGCTCAAAAAGGTCCAGATGCAAGGCGGCGGGCGAAGCGCCGACTGAGACGTACGCCGGGTACGTCGCAGGGAGTGCGCGAGCGCGCCAACGCCGCAGATGGGCCTTTTTCAGCGGCCTGCTGCGGGCTGCAGGCCTTCCAGAAGAAATCGAGGCGTGGCATCGCCACGCCGCGTCAAGAGATAGTGCTGATCGGTCAGCGTCTCCAGCGAGCCAAAGAGGATTATGAGCGATGGCAAAGCGAACAACGAGGAACACGGCCTGGATCCCGGTGAGGGCGAGCAGCGGCAACGTCTTTGCGGACCTGGGCGCCGCCGAACCCGAGGAGGAGCTGGCCAAGGCCCAGCTCGCCAGCCACATCCGCCACACCATCAAGCAGCACCGGCTCACCCAGATCCAGGCGGCCCGCCGCATGGGGCTCGACCAGCCCAAGGTCTCAGCGCTCATGAACGGCCGACTGGCGGGCTTCTCCAGCGGCCGCCTGATGCGGTTCCTGGCGGCGCTGGGTCAGGACGTGGAGATCGTCGTCAAGGGCGGGTCGCGCCGCCGCGAGCGCGGCCGCATCCGCGTCGTCGCGGCCGCATGAGCCCCGCACGCTTTCCTGCCGACTTTGCGCATCAGCTTACTTTTCAATGGGTTGCAGGTTTGAGGTCACAAATTGTGACCTTAAACATCGCCTTACGCGGCAGGAGTTTACAGGTTTGATATCGCAAATTGCGACATCAAAGATGGGACAAGGTACGAGGGAATGACAGGTAAGGGACCGACGCTTCCGGCCGAGCGGATCGAGCGCCGCATTAATCAGGTCCGCGGCCACAGGGTGATGCTCGATGCTGATCTGGCCCAACTTTACGGAGTTCCGACCAGGGCCCTGAATCAGGCTGTCAAACGCAATGCTGAGCGCTTTCCCCCAGACTTCATGTTCAGGCTGACCCAGGAGGAGAAAGACGAGGTGGTCACAAACTGTGATCACCTCCGGAGGCTCAAGTTTTCCCCCTCCCTCCCCTACGCGTTCACCGAGCACGGCGCCGTCATGCTGGCGAGTGTCCTCAACAGCCCGATTGCCGTGCGCGCGAGCATCGAAGTGGTGCGTGCGTTCATCCGGCTCCGAGGGATGCTGGCCTCCCACGCGGAACTGGTCCGGAAGCTTGCTGCGCTAGAGCGCAAATACGACGCCCGGTTCAAGGCTGTCTTCGATGCCATCCACGCGCTGATGGCGCCCCCCGGGTCCTCACGGAAGCCGATCGGCTTCCGGGTGGAGGAGGCACGAGCAACCTATCGGCTGCGGCGCCGGCGCCGCGGGCCGCAGTGATGCGAGAATTGACCATGCGGGGCTTTGGTCAGGGATGGTTCCGCAATGCCCGCGCCCCCTCCCCGCGCCGCGTCCCCCCGTCGCCCCGCCGTGTCGCCCCCTCGCCGTGTCGCCCCGTCTCCGCGTCGCGGCAGCCCCTCCCGCTTCACGCCCTCCGGC
>DASPOZ010000232.1:0-3262 GCA_035625755.1 Candidatus Sulfotelmatobacter sp. | reverse complement strand
ATCCTGCTCCGGCGCCGCCACCAGGAGCGCCAGGACCCCCCGCAGCCGCTCCTCGCCCCGGAAGGCCCCCCAGTCTATTTCCGCTGCCCCCGGAAACGACCCCACCAGCCAGCCCGCCATGGCGTAGCCGAAGGGATAGTGAACCGCCGTCCCCGCGATTCCCGTGTCCTCCAGGCGGCGCCGGGCGGCCGGCCGCCCGGCCGTGGCCAGGCGGACGCGGGCCCCGAACCGCCGCAAGGCCTGCTCCGCCAGGTCCAATACCGCCGGATCATCGGGGTACGCCTGGAGGAAGCACAAGGCCTCGTGGAGCCGGATGAGCAGCGCGGGATCGAGGATGCGGCGATCCGCCAGCATCCGGAGGGCCCGCACCTTCTCCTCGCGCGCGGCCGGATCGAACCGGTGTTTCGCCCCATCCAAGAGCTCCACCAGTGCGCGTGCACCGCTCCGTCCCCGCCCCGTCTGGGCCATCGGTCCCTCCACTCGGCTGGCTGCGCCGGGACCATCCTCGTTCAGGGCAAGGGTCGCGTCAAGAGGAGAGGGCTTCGGGCTCGCCCGGAGAGGCAGGGTCTGGCGCGGGCCTTCGCCCCTCGGGCTCGCCCAGGAGCTGCCGGATCAGGCTGGACTCCCGGCGGTAGAATCCCTCGGTGTGGAAGGAGTCGGGGAGCTTCAGGAGGTCGTAGTCCAGGTGGTGGCAGAGTTCGTGGACCAGCGTGCGGAGGAACGTGCGGGTTGCCACCACCTGCCGGCGCTGCGCCGTGCGCATCCAGAGGGTGATGCGGGGCCGCCCACCTCGCCCGCCGGGGGTGTACAGGCCATGCAGCTCCCCCCAGTCCCGCGAGGGGCGGGCGGCCAGCACCTCGGCCCGCACCGGGGGCACCCGGAGTGCCACCGTGAGACCGTCGAACAGCGCCTGGACCGCCACTTCGGTGCGCCCGCGGTGCCCGCCGGCCAAGGCCTGCGCCACCGCTTCCACCAGCGGCCGCAGCGCCGCCGCGGCCGCCAGCGGCACCGCGCCGATGGCATCGCTCTGGCGGTACACACGCTGCTGCGCCCGCGTCAGCCGGGAGTAATAGGCGAACGGCATGCCAGGTTGCTCGCGCGAAAATCCGCCGGCCCGGAACACGCAAGCCGGCAGGCGCCCTCCTCCGCGATGAACGTTTGGAGATAGTGGATGTGACGCCGTCGGAGCATGGCCTGGGCCTGCGCCAAGCGCAAGGCATTATAGACGGGTCAGAGTTTTCGGGGAAGACGGGGACATCGAGGCGGAATTACGAAACCTGGAGACAGCCTACCCGACGGAGGCCACGGGTCAGGCCAATGGGTTTACTACGTCTACCCCGCCCCCTATCCTTGCGCTCGATGCGGCCTAACCGCCGCGCGCGGCCCACGGGGAGGGTCCATCAGCGCCCCGTTCGCGCCCATTCCGCGTCCATATCGCGGACGCGGCGGGACAGCTTCTGCAGGATCCGAAACGCCGCCGAGGGATCCTCGTGCACTCTGCGGAGGAACATCTGCTTGTCCACGGTGAGCACGCGGACCTGGCCCAGGGCCCGCACGGTGGCCGAGCGAACCTCGCCCTCGAAGAGGGCCATCTCGCCGAAGACATCTCCTTCGCCCAACACGGCCAGGCGGACCTCTCTGCCGTCACTCTCCTGCAGCACCTCGACCTGCCCCGCCTGGATGATATACATGCAATCGCCGACTTCCCCCTGGCGGACGATGGCCTCGCCGTCTTCGTAGACCTTTCCCAGGGCCCCTGCGTCCATGATCTCCTCCCCTATCCCCCCGACCGTCCTGCGCGGCCAGATGCGCCGCGCGAGGTCACAGGCGATATCCCAGAGAAAGCGGCAGAGAAAGGCGGGGTGCAGGGCGCGCAGCAGAACCTCGCGATAAGGCGCGCTCCCGGTGAAAACGTCCCACAAGACCAGGCTCAGCGGGCGGGGGCCGGCGGGGTTCTGCTGCTCCCGGGTTACCGTGCGCAACAGGCCCCGGCGAGCCCAGCGTCTCCGCTGAGCCTGGCGGGTGATGGCGAACACCGCCCTTCCCAGGCGGTTGTCGGCCCCCAGGGCCCTGCAGGCCGGCCAGTAGTGCCGGCGGAAATCGTGCGCGGAGATCCCCTCGAAAATGGCGGTCACCGCGGCGGCCTTGGCCGTGCGGTAGGCGGCGCCGATCCCGTCTTTGTACAACCGGGTCACCCCGCAATCGCCGATGAACACCATCCGATCCGCGAAAGGCTGGACGGCCCCTGCGATGTTGATCAGGGGGGAACAGTGGCAGCGGTCCTCGGCCGTGCGCCCATCGGAAGGCAAGCAACGTTTCACCTCGGGCGCCTCGAGAAACGACTCCACCAGTGGCCCGTCGATCTCCCGGCCCAGGAGGCACAACGTCACGTAGTCGCCCTTGGGGATCAGGGCGGCGAACTCCAGGCGCGGGAGGTTGAGCAGGAAAATATGCATGGCGCTGCCCAAAGACCTCGCCACCGCCGTCCGGCCGAGACAAAACTCACTGATGTGCGTTCGCGCCGTCCGGGGAGGCCGGTAGCCTGTGCCCAGCCCCTCGAAGAGCTTCAAGGCCGTAGTGTTGACCCCCACGGCCACCGCCAGGAGGTCGTAGGCTTTGGGCGGGGTGTTCCGCGTCCGCGGTTGGGGCCGGCCGTCCACCCAGCTCGCGCCGTCCACGCGCTCCGGCACCACATGGGCACCCTTGCCCCTGGCGAGTTCGAGCAGATACTTGTCAAAGCTGCGCCAGGTGGTCTCCCGGAGCCCCCGCGGGCCCGCCCCCCGATGCACGGCCCCGATCCTCTTCTCGTGCAGCGGGGTCTCGATCCGGACGCGGCCCACATCCATGTGCAGGACATAGGCGTCGAGGCCCCGTTCCACGACCGTCGGGGGCAGATTGATGCCCTCGGCGGCCAGCGCCTGCACCAGCGACTCCGAGACGATGCCCCCGCACATATTGCAGCCGGCGGGGCCGGGGAGAGAGAAATCCCGCGGCTCATAGATGTCCAACGTGATCTCTTTGCCCACCCTCTGGGCCAGCTCCAACAGGAAGAAGCTGAAGAACGAGCCCGCCGGGCCGCCCCCGATCACGCCCACCTGCGATCCGGGCTCCAGCGCCAACGCGGGACGCCCTCCGGCAGTCTCCGGGCCCCCGGGCGGGTGTGCCCGGCTGGAGGCAGGACGACGGGAAAGGCTCGACACCGTTTTTACCTGACGGGGGACGCGTCTGTGTGGCGGCGATATCTTCCGCCGCCCCGGCTCAC
>DASPOZ010000231.1:0-4214 GCA_035625755.1 Candidatus Sulfotelmatobacter sp. | reverse complement strand
CCGTAATCCGCGCGCCGTCATCGGCGAATCTCCCTTGCCCAATCGCCAATTTCCAAACATAGGTTGCCGAAAAACCCTTTTTTCGCAGGCTGCTCAAAAAGGTGCAGATGCAAGGCGGCGCGCGCTGCGCCGACTGAGGCGTACGCCGGGTACTCCGCAGGGAGTGCGCGAGCGCGCCAACGCCCCACCCGCTGCCGGCGAGGCAGCGGGGAGAGAGGTCGGGCCTCTTTCAGCAGCCTGTCAGTACCGGCGTCCCGCGGCCAGGCCGCGGGACCGCCAGCGCAGGAGGCCCAGGAGCACGGCCAGGGCGAACACCTCGCGCCACTGCGCCCCCAGCCACGCCACCGCCAGGCCCTCGGCGACCCCGAAGCCGAGCCCGGCCCACAGCAGGCCCAGCATCTGGCCCACGCCGCCCAGGATGGTGAGGATCAGCGCCGTGATGGTGGCGTCCGCGCCCGCCGCCGGCGTCACGTAATGGAGCGCGGCGAAGAGGGGGCCTGCGGCCCCTGCCAGGGCCCCGCCCAGGGCCAGCGCCCACCGGTCGGCCCAGCCCGGGTCGATGCCCACCACGGACGCCGCCTCCCGGTCCGCGCTCACGGCGCGCAGCGCCTTGCCGAAGGTGGTCCGGGTGAGGAGGAGGTGCAGGGCGACGAGGACCACGAGGCCCACGCCTCCGGCCACCAGCCGGCCGGCCGGCAGCCGCAAGGCGGGCGGGCCGAGCCCCGTCTCCCATCCCGGGAGGACCAGGAGGCGGTAGTCGCTGGCGAACGCGGCCTGAAGCAGGCTCTGGATCAGCAGGGAGGCGCCGAAGGTGAGGACCAGCACCCGCAGCTCCACGTCCCGACCCGGGGGGACGCGCCGCAGGAGGGGCTGCCCGCAGGCGGCCACCGCCCCCACCAGCAGGGCGGCGAAGGGCAGGGCCAGCAGCGGGCGGATGTGGCCCCAGGCCCACGCCCGTTCCGCCAGGTACGCCCCCGTCACCAGCAGCTCGCCGTGGGCGAGGTTGAACACGCGGGCCACGCCGAAGACCAGCGCGAAGCCGGAGGCGATGAGGGCGTAGAAGGCCCCGGCCAGGAGGCCCGAGGCGATCGCCTGCAGCGCGGGGGCGATCAGCGTCGCCCCCGCCACGAGGGCATGGGATAGATGGCCCGCCTCGCGGCGCGCCCCGGCGGGTACACCACCACCGGGGTCCCCTGCTGGATCTGGAGGATCACCCGCTCGTAGTAGAGCGGGTCGCCCTGCGCGTCGAAGCGGAGGCGCTCCAGGGGGAGCTGGAGGTCCACGCGCAGCAACTCGTCCCGCAGGACCTCCGGGCCCGGCGCCAGCCCGCGGGCCCGGGCCGAGCGCAGGGCGGCCACCAGGGCCTGGCCCGCCGCGTACCCGTGCATGGCCAGGGGCGGCGGCTCAGCCCCGAAGCGGCCCCGGTAGGCCGCCACGAAGGCGCGCGCCGCCTCCTCGGTGCCCGGCCGCGTGATGCCGGGCTGCCACCCGCTGGTGCCGAAGAGCAACTCGCTGGCCTCCCCCAGGTCGCGCATCACCTCGGGGAACTCCATGCCGAAGGCGCCCAGGTAGCCCTTCAGGTCCGTGGCCAGGCCCCGCAGTTGGCGCGCCAGCACCAGGTGGTCCGCGAAAAAGGCGTTGGCCACCAGCACCTCGGCCCCCCCCTGGGCCACGCGGGCGAGGTGGGGGGCGAAGTCCGCCGTGCCGGCGCCGAACGTCTCGAAGAGCGGCACGGCCACGCCGGCCCTCTCGAACCGCTCCCGCTGGCGGCGACCGAGCTGGGCGGCGCCGGGGGTGTTGGACGAGAGGATGGCCACCCGGCGCGCCTTCAGGTGGTCCATCACGAAGTCCGTCATCACGCCCACGTAGCCGGCCAGGCTGCTGATGCGGAAGAAGTAGCGGTAGCCGCGCCGGGACAGGCGCTCGTCCAGCGAGGCGGTGGCCAGGTACGGGCGGCGGTGGCGCTCGGCCACCTCGCTGAGGGGGCCCACCATGGTGTCCACGTAGCCGCCCAGCAGGGCCGCCGCCCCCCGTCGGCCGAGGAGGTCCTCGGCGGCGGCCACGGCCCGGTCCGGCGTCCCCTCGTCGTCCCGGGCGGCGAGCGCGATGGTGAGGCCGGGCAGGCGTTGTGCCGCGTTGGCCTCCTCGATGGCGAGGGCGAGGCCGTTCTGCACCGCGGTGCCCTGGGCGGCGAACCGGCCCGTGAGGGAGTTCACCGCGCCCACCAGCACCGTCTCCGCGGCACCGGCCGCCGCCGAGGGCCCGAACGCCAGCGCCGCCGCGGCCAGGCACCACGCTGCGGGCCCCGGGAGGACCGGCCACGGAGATCGTCTTGGGCACACGGCACTGTCTCCCCCGGCGGGGGCGCTCGCCGCGCGCGCCGCCTCCCGCGAGTGCTGTCCAAAAATAGCAAGGGGCCCAGGGGACGTCAACGGCGAGGCCCCGCGGGCGAGACACATTTCCGCGGCCCGCGGGCGCGCGCGGGACTCCCTGCCCGGGCCCGGCCGGGGCGAGGGGACGCCTGCGGGTTCGAGGGGGGCGGGAAAAGACGCGTTTGCGGGCGGGCGCGCTCGGTGTTATGGTGGCGCCATCGAATCGTGGGCACGCCTGCCGCCATCGGGAGCCGCCGCCGGGCCGCCCCGCTGGACGCAACGGCATGGAGGAGGATGCGGACCACGCCAAGGGACCGGAGGACGTGGCGCGCGGCGCTTGCAGGCATCATGGGCGCCGCCCCGCTCCTCATCGTCGGCTGCGGGAAGGTCTTCCCCCTCTTTCCGGAGGAGTTTCCGCAGCTGCGCGCCGGCGAGGGGATGAAGGAGGCGACGTTCCATATCGTGGCGAAGGACTACACCTGTGACCCCAACGTCATCGCCATCGACCGGGAGGGGCGCGCCGTCAAGGTGACCCTCACGGTGACCAGCGTGGACAAGGAGCACATCTTCACCATCCCGGACCTGTACGTCCGCCGCCCCGTGCCGGCCGGCACCGAGGTGACGACCGTGTTCGTGGCGGACCGGTCGGGCATCTACGAGTTCGGCTGCTCCCGCTTCCCCGCCCTGTGGATGAACCCCCTGGAAAAGCGCGGCAGGCTGGCCATCCAGTAGCGCCTGCCCCCCTCACCGGCCTCGCTCGGGGGGCGGCCCCCGGCGGGCCGGCCCCGTGTCCTCGAAGGGCCCCCGCATCACCTCGTTCCCGGCGCGGTCGCGGGACACGATCTCGTCCGTCTCGAGGTCGTATTCCGGGATCTCCGGATTCTCCCATCGCCGCGCGATGCCGCGCTGGCCCATCGGCCTTTTCCCTGGGCGTGCCCTGCAGGCCAGGCGGAGGGAGACGAGGTGGGACACCAAGGGAAAAGGGGGGCGGTGCCCGCGCGCCGCGCGCCCGCTCAGCGGGTTTGCGAGCGGAGCCGGTCCAGCGCCTCTTCGGCCGCGCGGCGGGCGTCCGCGGCGGCGGCCGCCTCGCGCTGGCGCTGGCGGTACTCGGCCTGCGCCTGCGCCATGGGCGCGCGCGGCGGCAGCAGGCGCTGGGGGTCGGGGTTCATGGAGTCCAGGAGCTGGTCGCCGGCGGCGGCCGCCTCGCGCTTGCGGTCGACCTCGATGGCCCGGGTCTCGGCCACCCGCGCCTGGGCCGCCGCGAGCGTGAAGAGGCGGCTGGCCTTTTCAACGTCCGGTTGTCCGGAGGGCGGTTTGAGCGCATCAATGGCATCCTGTTGATACAGGTCGGCCAGGCGCATATCGCTGGGTGCGAGTTCCATGGCCTTCGCCCGGCGCGCGGCCTGGATGGCCCTGGCCGCCTCGCGGGCCGGCGCGAAGAGCTCGATGTCCGCCTGGGCGGCCCAGGCCGCGGGCGCGGCGCCCAGGACGACGCCCGCCAGCAGAAATCCCGTCAATAGCCTGCGGATGACTCTCATCGTCCCGCCTCGTGGTATCCCCCGCCCGGCGTCTCCGCGGCCCGGCCCCAGGGATGCCGGGCAGGCCCACAGCACGGTAGCGGGACCCGGCGGGCGCGCGTCACTGATGCTGAAAAACTCCCTCTTGTCCAGGCTGCCCAAAAAGGCCCAGGTGCAAGGCGGCGCGCGAAGCGCCGACTGAGGCGTACGCCGGGTACGCCGCAGGGAGCGCGCGAGCGCGCCAACGCCCCACCCGCTGCCGCTAAGGCGGCGGGGAGAGATGTCGGGCCCTTTTTCAGCAGCCTGCTACACGACCACGGCCGGG
>DASPOZ010000230.1:0-2445 GCA_035625755.1 Candidatus Sulfotelmatobacter sp. | reverse complement strand
CATCCTGGTGGGTGAGCTCCCGGCAGGCTTCGAGGTGCCGGCCGCCGGGCTCGCCTACCTCACCGAGACCGAGGTCTTCGGCCCCCGCCACGAGGTGCGCCGCCGGCCGCGGCCCAAGGAGGCCCTCCCGTTCACCTCCTTCGAAGACATCCAGTATGGCGACTACGTGGTGCACGTGGACCACGGGATCGGCCAGTACAAGGGGCTGCGCCAGATCACCGCGGGGGGCCAGGCGGGCGATTTCCTCTTCGTCAAGTACGCCGGGGCGGACAAGCTCTACATCCCCGTGGACAAGTTGCACCTGGTCCAGCGCTACGTGGGGGCGGACGCAGGGGAGGCCGGCCCCGCCCTGGATCGCCTGGGCGGCACGCGCTGGGCGCGGGCCAAGGCCCGCGTCAAGGAGGGGGTGCGCGAGCTGGCCCGCCAGCTGCTCAACCTCTACGCGGCCCGCCAGGTGGTACCGGGCCACGCCTATCCCACGGACACGCCGTGGCAGGCCGAGTTCGAGGCCGCCTTTCCCTACGACGAGACGCCGGACCAGCTCCGCGCCATCCAGGAGGTGAAGCGTGATCTGGAGGCGCCCCGCCCCATGGATCGCCTGGTGTGTGGCGACGTGGGGTACGGAAAGACCGAGGTGGCCCTGCGGGCGGCCTTCAAGGTGGTGCAGGATGGGCGGCAGGCGGCCGTGCTGGTGCCCACCACCGTGCTGGCCCTCCAGCACCACGCCACCTTCCGGGAGCGCTTCGCCAACTTCCCCGCGCGGGTGGAGACGCTCTCGCGCTTCCGCAGCCCGGCCGAGCAGCGGGCCGTGCTCCAGGGCCTGGAGGACGGCACCGTGGACCTGGTCATCGGCACCCACCGCCTGCTCCAGAAGGATGTCCGCTTCCGCAACCTGGGCCTCCTGGTGGTGGACGAGGAGCAGCGCTTCGGCGTGGCCGCCAAGGAGAAGCTGAAACAGCTCCGCCGCGAGGTGGACGTCCTCACCCTCACCGCCACCCCCATCCCGCGCACCCTGCACATGTCCATGCTGGGCGTGCGGGACATCAGCACCATCGAGACCCCGCCCGAGGACCGCCTCTCCATCCGCACCATCGTCACCCCCTTCGACGAGGCGCTGCTGGCGGAGGCCGTGGAGCGGGAGCTGCAGCGGGACGGGCAGATCTTCTTCGTGCACAACCGGGTGCAGACGCTGCACCGCGTGGCCGTCCTGCTGAAGAAGCTCTTTCCTTCCCTGCGCTTCGCGGTGGCCCACGGGGAACTACCCGAGGCCGAGCTGGAGCGCATCATGGTGGACTTCTACGCCCGCAAATACGACCTGCTCCTCTGCACCACCATCATCGAGTCCGGGCTGGACATCGCCACGGCCAACACCATCCTCATCGACGGGGCCGAGCGCCTGGGCCTGTCCCAGCTCTACCAGCTCCGGGGCCGCGTGGGGCGGGACAAGCACCGGGCCTACTGCTACCTGCTGATCCCCGGACACGGGGCCATGACGGAGGTGGCCCGCAAGCGCCTCCAGGCCATCGCCGAGCTGACGGAGCTGGGGTCCGGCTTCCGCATCGCCGCCCGGGACCTGGAGATCCGGGGGGCGGGCAACCTGCTGGGGGAGGAGCAGCACGGCCACATCGCCGCCGTGGGATTCGACCTGTACTGCCAGCTCATCGAGGAGACGGTGCGGGAACTGAAGGGCGAGGCCGCGGAGGCGCCGGTGGATCCCACCATCCGCCTCCCGGTGCCGGCCTTCGTCCCCGAGGAGTACGTGCCGGATGCCACCCTGCGCCTGAACCTCTACAAGCGCCTCTCGGCCCTGGCGGACGCCGGCCGCCTGGACGACTTCCGGGAGGAGCTGCGGGACCGGTTCGGCGACCCCCCCGAGGCGGTGGGCTGGCTGCTGCAGGCCGTGGACCTGAAGATCCGCGCCCGGGCCCTCCGCCTGCGCGAATTGGACGCCCGGGCCGAGACCCTGAAGCTCCACTTCGCGCCCAACCCCCCCGTGGCCCCCGAGCGGGTGGTGCGCCTGGCGCGGGCCGAGGCGGGCCGCCTGCGGGTGAAGCCGGGCGACGTGCTGGAATATCAGAGCGGCGCCGCCGCGCCCGCGGCGCGCGTGGAGGCCGCCCGAGACCTCTTGCGGCGCCTGGCCGAATAGGATATGGTCCCGGTCATGCGATCGGCCAATGGACCCGATCCCCACTATGGGTTTCCCCCTCCCCCTGCAGGAAGGGGGAGGGACGGGGTGAGGGTGCGCGGGACACGGGGCGCGCCCCACGGCCCCCTCACCCTTCCCCTCTCCCCCTTCGGGTGCGAGGGGATCAGGATAAGAGTCCGCGGCGTGGGCCTGGCCGTGGCGCTGGCCTTGCTGAGCCTTGCCCCCGCGGCCGAAGCGGCCGTCCTGGACCGCATCGCGGCCGTGGTGAACAACGACGTCATCACGCTGAGCGAGGTCCA
>DASPOZ010000229.1:0-4754 GCA_035625755.1 Candidatus Sulfotelmatobacter sp. | reverse complement strand
GGATCTTTCTGGCCATGAGACCTACCCCCGTCTCCCCGCCCACGGGGCGCGCCGCGTGGCGCACCGGGAGGCGGGGGCCGTTCGCCTAGCCGCCCCGCCGGCTGCCCCGCCCCGCCTGCCCGAGGAGGCGGTTCACGGCGTCCAGCAGCACGGCCGTTGAGAAAGGTTTCGTGAGGAACTCGTCCGCCCCGGCCGCCCGGAGCTCCCCCGCGGTAGCCCTGGTGGACCCCGAGATGGCCAGCACCGGCAACTCCCGGGTGGCGGGGTGGGCGCGCAGGTCCGCCAGGATCTGCTGGCCCGGCCGGTCCGGCAACACGAGGTCCAGGATCAGCAGGTCGGGTCCGGCGCCCAACAGGGGTGCGGCCTCGGCCGCCGTGGCCGCCTCCAACGTCCGGTGTCCCGCTGCCCGCAGGGTCTCCACCAGCAGCTCGCGCATTCCGGCATCGTCCTCCACCACGGCGACGGTCCGGCGCGTCGGGCAGCCGTCGAGGGGGAGGCTCAGGGTGAAGGTGCTCCCCTGGCCGAGGCCAGGGCTCTCGGCCCGGATGGAACCGCCGTGCAGCTCCACCAGCCGCCGGGTGAGCGCCAGCCCCAGCCCCGTCCCCTCGTGGCTCCGACGCACGCGGTTTTCGAGCTGTTCGAAGGGCTGGAAGAGCCGCTCCAAGTCCTGGGGGTCGATCCCGATCCCGGTATCGGCCACGGCGATCTCGATCCGTTCCCGGTCGGGCTGGGACCCGCGGCCCCCGTTCCGGCCGGCCTCCCCCCGCCCGGCGCGCGTGACGCGCACGCTCACGCGGCCGCCGCCGGGCGTGAACTTGATGGCGTTGGAGAGCAGGTTGGTGATGGCCTGGTGCAGGCGCACGGGGTCTGCACGCACCGTCAGGGACGGATCGGCCGCCTCCACGGCCACCGTGACGCCGCGGGCGGCCGCCAGGCCCCTGGTCAGGTCCACGGCGGTGGCCACGGCGCCCGCCACCGCCACCGACTCCCGGCGCACCTCCAGGCGGCCCGCCTCCACCTTGGAAAGGTCCAGCACGTCGTTGATCAAGGCCAGCAGGTGCTGGCCGCTCTGCTGGACCTGCCCGGCGTAGCGGCGCCCCTTCTCCGTGAGGGGCCCCCCGTGCCCCTCCAGGAGCATGGCGCTGAAGCCCAGGATTCCGTTCAGGGGCGTGCGCAGCTCGTGGGACATGTGGGCCAGGAAGTCGGACTTGTGCCGGGAGGCCCGCTCCAGGGCCTCGGTGCGCTCGCGTACCCGGGCCTCGAGGCGCGCGGCGTGCTCCGCCAGCTCCCGGTGCAGGTGGGCGTTTTCGATGGCCACGGCGGCATGCGCCGCCAGGCGTTCGGCCCGGCGGATCGCCTCGGGAGAGAAGGGCCGGGCCCGCTCCATGTGGCTGAAGATCATGACGCCCAGCGGCCCCACGGGACCCAGCAGCGGGACATACATCCCCGACCGGATCTTGAAGCGGTCGGCGATGTCCCGCCGGAACTGGGGGGACGCGTCGTAGTCTTCCACCACGACCGTCCGGCGCTCCCGCCACGCCAGGGAGGACGGGTAGGGCTGGTCCAGCGCGGTGTGGCTCTCACGGTAGGTGCTGGAGAGGCCGCCACTCATGGCGGTGCCGGTGAGCGACCGGCCCTCGGGGTCGGGCAGCTTGATGGCGCACCCGTCCACGCCGGCGAAGCGGCGCCCCGCATCCACGATCCGGTCCAGCACGTCCTCCAGCCGCAACGAGGCGGCGATGGAGTGGGCGATCTCGCCGAACAGCTCCGCCTCGGCCCGCGCCTCCTCCAGGAGCATGTTCTGGCGCCGCAGGGCCTGCACCACCGTGCGCTCGGCGGTGACGTCGTGGACCACGTGCATCACGCCGCCGGCGCCCCCCTGATCCCGATGGAGGGGAAGGGTGTTCACCTGAAGGCGCTGGCCGGGGCGCGGGCCATCGATCTCCCGCCCCACCTCGCCTTCCGGCTCGTGGGGGGTGTCGAGGGGGCATGGCGATCCGGCCAGGGTGCGCACATCGGTGCCGAAGATCTCGGCGAAGGCCCGGTTGACCCGCTGGATGCGGCCGCCCGGCTCGCAGAGGGCCACGCCGTCCGCCATGGTGTCGAAGAGCCGCTCCCACTCGGTCTTCCCCCGCGCCACGGCATCCAGGAGCTGGGCCCGGACCACGGCCGTGGCCAGGTGGTGGGCCACCGTGGACAGGAGGTGGTGTTCGTGCACGCCGAACCGGCCCGGGGCGCGGCTGGCGAAGCTGACCGTGCCCACCGGCCAGCCGTCCGCCACCAGGGGCGCGCAGACGATGGCGGTGAGCCCGGCATCGCGGAAGGGCAGCGAGACGCCGGGAAGGTCGGCATCCGTGGCGACGGCCTGGATCTCCCCGGTGCGAATGGCACGGCCCGTCACGGTCGTTTCGTCCACCGGGAGGGGGCCTCGGCTCTGCAGGAGTCCCTCGGGGACGCCCAGGCTGGAGGCCAAGAGCAGGGAGGTGCGATCGCGGTCCAGCAGGCGGATGATGCCGGCATCCGCCCCCACCGCCTCCACCGCCGTCCGCAGCACCGCCGGCAGCAGCTCCGGCAGGCGGTGCGTGCGGGCCATCTCTGCCGCGATGGAATCCACCGCGGCCAGGGCCCGACGCAGCACCGCCGCCTCGCCCTGCACGCGGGGGCGCGGGGCCCCGCCGGGCCCGGGGGCCGCGGCCGGACCGCCCGGCCTCCGCAGCGCGCGCGCCACGATGATCCCTCAGCGCGCCGGGGCGGCGGGGGATGCCAGCGTCGCATCCAAACGGGCCCGCAGCTCCTCCATGAGACGCCGGTTCTCCAGGGTGAGATGCCGCCGCTCCACGGCCCGGGCCACCGCATTCAGCAGCATCTCCCGCTTCAGGCCCTTCACGATGAAGTCGAAGGCGCCCCCGCGCAGCGCGGCGATGGCGTTCTGGGCGGTTTGGTATGCGGTGAGGATCAGGATGGGCACCTCGGGCACGGTCTGCCGGAGCCGCTCCAGGGCCTCCAGGCCCGACACCTCGGGCATCATGACATCCAGGAGGATGACGTCCACGCCGCGGGCGGCGGCCGCATACGCCTCTGCCGCGCCGGCCGCCGTGATCACCCGGTATCCGGCCCCGGCGAGGAGCTTGCCGTAGAGCTCGCGGATCAGCCGATCGTCATCCACGAGGAGGACGGCGGGCGCCGTTCCTTCCGTCGGGGCCGCCAGCTTCGCGGATACCGCCTCCTCCCAGCCCCCGGGTCCCGCCCCCGGACACGCGGCGGCGGGGGCGGCCGCCCGGCGGGCCACCTCCAGCTCCCGCAGATAGGCCAGGGCCCGGTCCAGCTCCTGGTTGAGGTGGCTCACCCGGATGAGGGAGCGGACGCGCGTGACCACGTCCACGGGGTTGATGGGCTTCGTGACGTAGTCGTCGGCGCCGGCATTCAGGCCCTCTTCTTTGTCGCGGGAGTTGTCCAGGGCGGTGACCATGAGCACCGGCACGGCGGCCGTGCGCGCATCGGCCTTCAGCTGCCGGCACACCTCGAAGCCGTCCATGTCCGGCATCCGCACGTCTAGGAGGATGAGGTCCGGCGGGCCCCGGCGGGCCCGGCCCAGCGCCTCGGGGCCGCTGGCGGCGACCTCCGTGTGGTACTCGTCGGTGGCTAGGAGTTCCTCCAAGAGTTTCGCGCTGGTGGGATCGTCTTCCACGATGAGGATGCGGGATGCTTTAGTCGCCTTGTCCATCGTCGCTGCCTCCTCGATCCAGTGCGCGATGCGAGGCCTGGTGCGCGCCCGCGGCACCTCGCAAGGTCGGGCGCGGGGGCTGGCCCTGCGGTTACGGCAGATCCCTCCGCCTCGCCCCCGTCCGGCCGTACGGCGATTCGCCTGCACGGGGGAAACCCAGGCGGTCTTGGGACGCGGGCCGCCTCGTGTCCCATGGGGCCGGACGGCCGCAACGCGCGCGGGATCTCACCGGACCGCCGCCGGCCCCAGGTGCCGGGCCACCTGGGCCGCAAATCGTGGCACGTCGATGGGCTTCGAGATGTAGCCGTCGCACCCGGCCGCCAGGATCCGCTCCTGGTCCCCGCTCATGGCGTAGGCCGTGAGGGCCACCACGGGGATGCCCGCGGTCTCCGGGCGGGCCTTGATGTGGCGCGTGAGCGTCAGGCCGTCCTCTCCCGGGAGGTTGATATCCATGAGGATCAGGTCCGGCAGGTTCGTGGAGAGCCACGCCATGGCCTGCTCCCCGGTAGGACAGGCCACCACCGCGTACCCGGCCACCGCGAGCAGGTCCTCCACCAGTTCGCGGTTCACTTCGTTGTCTTCGACCACCAAGACCGTGGCGTTGTGCATGGCTCGCCTCACTGACTGCGCCATTCGCACGGGCCTCCCCTCAAAGGGGAGCACGGCGGATGCCAATGTGGCCGGGGGCAAGCCGCGTTACAACCCATTGTTTCCAAACGGTGTACGGTGTTGGTGCCCCGCCTGCCCTGGTCGACCAGGACCGGCCCCATGGGAGGTCCTCCGAGGGCATTAGGAGGATTTCCAGGGGGTCCGGCCACGTTGGCCCTCCCTTCCATCAGGCTCCCCGAGCCGGGGCGTGAGAAGGCGCGACATCGGGGATAGGTCGCTGGGCATCCTGCGGGGCGGGGCCGGCCGGGAGCGCCGGCCACCCGCCTTGGGCCAGGAGCGCGGAGGCCTTGCGGCAGATCATCTCTAAGGAGGCCGGTTTCACCAGGTAGTCATTCGCCCCCGCCTTCAGGGCCACCTGTCC
>DASPOZ010000228.1:0-2246 GCA_035625755.1 Candidatus Sulfotelmatobacter sp. | reverse complement strand
TCCAGACCGGGCAGGAGCACAATTGTTGGCTTCTCGCTCACCTGACTCTAGAACCACCCAGCTTCCGCTTCAACTCGTCCACCCCAATCGAAGGACCGGGCACGGGAACGGGACCACTGTACCTCTGCGCGCCGACGCCGGGGCGCCGAGCCCCGGCGGTCTGACCACGTCCCCGAAAACCGGGGCCGGGGCCAGGCCGCTCAAAAGGGCCCAGGTGCAAGGCGGCGCGCGAAGGGCCGAGTGAGGCGTACTGGGATGTACGCCGCAGCGAGCGGCCGAGCGCGCCAACGCCGCAGATGGGCCGTTTTCAGCGGCCTGCTAGGCCTGCTAGGGGGCTTCGATGAACCCGTGCTCCTTCAGGCGCACGAGCGCCTCCAGCGCCTGGAGGTCGTCGGGGAGGGCCTGGAGGATCTCGCCGATGCCGCGGCGGCCGTCGATCAGGTCCAGGAGCTGCTTCAGGTCCGCGGCGGGCCGGCGCTTCGCCAGCATGGCGGCCAGATGGGGGGTGGTGCGGAGGGGGCGATCCGGCGGCGGCAATTCGCCCAGGAGGCGCGCCCCCTCGTCCAGGCGGCGCATGCCCTCCATCAGCAGGTGCTGGTTGTTCGACTGGATGCGCTGCGCGGGGGCGGCGCCCGCCGCCGCAGGATCGAAGCGGAACGCTCCCTCCGTCCACTGCAGGATCCGATACACCGCCATCTCGCCGCCGTGATCCTTCCAGGCCGCGTCCACGATCTGGCCCTCGTCGAAGTGGAGCGCGGCGCGCTCGCCGCCGCGCTCCAGCTCCAGGGTGCCGGTCTTCCGCTCCACCTCCAGGATCTGGATCACGTTGGGCAGGCTGACCTCCTGGAGGCGGCCCTGGATGCCGGCGGCCGGCACCGTGGGGCCCGCCGCCTCGGCGGCGGCGGCCCGGGCGGCGGCGGCCCGCTGCAGGGCGCTGAGGACGCGGGCCCGGACCTCCTCGTAATAGAAGGGCTTCGTGATGCAATCCGCGGCGCCCACCTCGAGGCCGCGTACCCGGTCCTCCATGCGGGCCTGCGTCGTCACCAGGATCACGGGCACGTCCCGGGTGGCCGCCTTTTCCTTGAGCTTGGCGGTCACCGCGAAACCATCCAGGTCCGGCAGGACCACGTCCAGCAGGACCAGGTCCGGCGGGGCGGCCTCGGCCTCCGTCAGCGCCTCGCGCCCGGAGTTCACGGCCCACGCCTCCACCTCCAGGGGGCGCAGGCACTCCAGTATCATCCGCGTCACCAGCGGGTCATCCTCCACCACCAGGATCCTCGGCTTCGGCTCACCCATCGGTCTCGTTTTCCTACGGGAGACCGCGAGACAGCGACCCCTCGCGCTGCGCCCGGCGCCCCTGCGCCTCTGCTCCCCTGCACCCCATCAGGTTTTCCGGGCCACGTGGAGAGCCACCAGACCGAAACCCGCGCGCCGCGTCTCCACGCGCTGAAACCCGGCCCCGCGCAGCCGCGCGGCGAGGCCGGCCGCGTCCGGGTAATGCTCCAGCGAATCGCGGAGCCACCGGTAGTCCTCGGGCCGGGCGCCGGCCAGCCGGGCGATCCCGGGGAGGACCCAGCGGAGATAGAAGAGGGCCAGGGCCCCCACGAGGCCGCGGGTGGGCCACGACAGGTCCAGGGACGCCAGGGCGCCGCCGGGGCGCAGGACGCGGCAGGCCTCCCGCAGCGCGGCATCCAGGTCCCCGACGTTGCGCAGGCCGAAGCCCACGGTGGCCACGTCGAAGCTCTCATCCGCCAGGGCGTCCAGGCGCGTCACGTCGCCCTCCAGGAGCTCGGCGCGGTCGGCCACGCCGGCGGCGCCGAGGCGGGCCGCGGCCAGCGCCAGCATGGGGCGACAGAAATCCACCCCCACCAGGCGCCCCTGCGCGCCGACCCGCCCGGCCAGGAGCAGGAGGAAGTCCCCCGTGCCGCAGCACAGGTCCAGGGCCGCCGCCGGCTGGGGCAGCGGCCCCACCGCGTCCAGCGTGCGCCGTCGCCACCGGCCGTGCTGCCACGCCGTCATCAAGTCGTTGATCAGGTCGTAGCGCGGGGCGATGCGGGCGAAGAGCCCCGCCACGTACTGCGCCTTGGCCTCGCCGGCCGGCGGCGGCCCCGGCGGGCCCGGGGCCCGGACGGCGCGGCGGGCCGCGGCCGCGGGTCGCCGGAGGGCCTCCTCCCCCCGTCCTCCCCCATCGGTGACGCTCCCCCCTCGGCTCACACTGCGCCCTCCACGTTGAGCCCCCCGCCCAT
>DASPOZ010000227.1:0-2542 GCA_035625755.1 Candidatus Sulfotelmatobacter sp. | reverse complement strand
GGTACGGCGTGGTCCGGGAGATGGGCCTGGAGAAGCTCTACCGGGACGCCGCGGTCTTTTTCGAGTCCGACGGCACGCAGCAGGCGCTGACCCTGAAGGCGGCCAACGCCATCCACCCGCTTCCGAACCCCGCCGGCTGACGGCGGGCCATCGGCCGACGGCCGATGGCCGGGGGGGCGTGGCGCAGCCGGGCCCCCCCTGTCTGAACCGCCGAGCACCCCATCAACCAACGACGATCGGAAATCGCCCATGCCCGTCCACGCCATCGCCTGCATCCGGCAAGTCCCCGATTACGAGGCGCCCGCCGAGCTGTTCACGGTGGAGGGCCCGCCGCCCCGCATCGTGGCGGCCCGCGAGGTGAAGGCCGTCATAGGGCTGTTCGATAACCACGCCCTGGAGGCCGCGCTCCGCCTCAAGGATGTCCACGGCGGCAGCGTGACCGCCGTGACCCTGGGCCCTCCCGGCGCCGCGGAGGTCCTGAAGCGCGCGCTGCACATGGGGGCCGACGCCGCCGTGCTCCTGGACGAAGGTCCCTACGGCGAGCTGGACGCGGTGGCCACGGCCGCCGTGTTGACCGCCGGCCTTCGCAAGCTGCAACCCTTCGACGTGGTGCTGTGCGGGCGCCAGGCCTCGGACTGGGACGGAGGCGTGGTGGGGGCCGGCCTGGCGGAGCGGCTGGGCCTGCCCCTGGCCAGCCTGGTGCGGGCGCTCGAGGTGCGGGGCGGCGAGGCCCGGGTGGAACGGCTCATCGACGAGGGGACGGAGGAGGCCGCCCTGCGCCTGCCCTGCGTCCTGACGGTGACCAACGAGCTGAACACGCCCCGGCTCACCAGCGTCCAGCACATCCTGGCCGCGGCCAAGAAGAAGATCCAGACGTGGACCCCGGCGGACCTGGGCCTGGACGTGGCGGCCGTACGGGGTGCCGCGCGCACCCGCATCGTCGGCCTGGCCAAGCCCGTGGTGGAGCGGCGCTGCGAGATCATCGGGGGCGAGGATCCGGCGGAGGCCGGCGCCAACCTGGCGCTGGCGCTGCGGGCCCAGAAGGTGCTGTAGTCTGCTGAGTCGGGAGTCGCAGAACGGATCGTTTCCGTGCCGCGGTCCCGACGCAAGAAACCACCTTCGCTACGGTCGGTTGGACTGAGTGTTGCGCGTCCAGTCGGGAACGGGCACGGGAACGGGAACGGAAGGAAGAGGGGAAACGGCGGATGGCGGATGGCGGGGTGGGGGTCCTGATCGTGGGAGAGATTCGGGACGGCCGGCTGGCCAGCATCACGGCCGAGCTGCTGGGCGCGGGGCGCGCCCTCGCCGATGCCCTCGGGTCCCCGCAGGGGGCGCTGCTGCTGGGCCAGGGCGTGGGCCCCCTGGCGGCCGAGGCGGCGGCGCTGGGGGCCGACCGCGTGTACCTCATGGACGCCCCGGCGCTGGCCGAGTACGAGGCGGAGGCGTACACCGCCGCCGTGGCCGCCGCGGTGCGGGCGGCGCAGCCTGCGGTGGTCCTCATGGGGCACACGCTGATCGGGCGGGATCTGGCGCCGCGCGTCGCCTTCCGCCTGGGCGCGGGCCTGGCGACGGATTGCGTGGCCTTCGCCGTGGAGGGCGGCGCCCTGCGCGCCACCAAGCCGGTGTACGGCGGGAAGGTCCTGGCCACGGTGGCCTGGGAGGGCGAGGGGCCTTGCCTGGCCACGCTCCGGCCCAAGACGGTGGAGGCGGCCGCCCCGCAGACCGGGCGCACGGCCCCTGCGGTTCCCCTGGAGGTCCCCGCGGAGGGCGGAGGAGGGGCCACCCGCGTCATCGGCCGGCGGCGGGCCGCCGCCGAGGGCCCGCGCATCGAGGACGCACCAGTGGTGGTAACAGGGGGGCGCGGCCTGGGCAGCAAGGAGCACTTCAAGCATCTGGAAGAACTAGCCGCCCTGCTAGGCGGGGCGGTGGGCGGATCGCGGGCGGCCACGGACGCGGGGTGGGTCGCATCGGCGCAGCAGGTGGGCCTCACCGGAAAGGTCGTCAAGCCGCGGCTCTACATTGCGGTGGGGGTCTCGGGGGCCATGCAGCACATGGCAGGGTGCCAAGGGGCCAAGACCCTGGTGGCCATCAACACGGATGCGCGCGCCCCGATATTCCAGTACGCGCACTTCGGCGTGGTGGGCGACTGGGCCAAGGTGCTCCCCGCCTTTGCCGCCAAGTGCCGCGAACTGCTCGCGTAGCAGGCTGCTGAAAAGGGCCCATCTGCGGCGTTGGCGCGCTCGGGCGCTCGCTGCGGCGTACACCTCCGTACGCCTCACTCGGCCCTTCGCGCGCCGCCTTGCATCTGGGTCCTTTTGAGCAGCCTGCGGGAAAAGGCTCCTTCAGCGTTCTGCTCGAGGCGGTGCGGCCGCGGCAGCGCCCGCACCGCGCGGACGAGGGATGCCTGTGAGCGAACTCGCGCTCTGCGGCGGGCTCCTCATGGCGCTGGCCGCCTGCGCCTGGGGGATCGCCCGACGCGTCCGGGCGTGGCGGCGTGGGAGGCCGGCCCCGGTGGAGGGCGATCTCGCCCCGCGGATCGGGG
>DASPOZ010000226.1:0-5197 GCA_035625755.1 Candidatus Sulfotelmatobacter sp. | reverse complement strand
CGTCGCCACGCCAGTAGCGGCGGCCAAGCCCGTGCCGCTCCTCGAGGTCGAGCGGGTGGTCAAGGACTTCGGGGGGGTGCGGGCGCTCGACGGGGTGAGCCTGGCCATCGATCCCGGCCAGGTGATGGGCCTCATCGGGCCCAATGGCGCCGGCAAGACCACCCTCTTCAACGTGATTTCGGCAATTTTCCCGCCCACCGCGGGGCGCGTGCGCTTTCGCGGGGAAGACCTGGCGGGCCTTCGGCCCGATCAGGTGTGCCGCCGCGGGATCGCCCGCACCTTCCAGATCGTCCAACCCTTCGCCCGCATGACGGTGGCCGAGAACGTGGCCATCGCCCACCTCTTCGGCCGCCGGGCCGGCCCCCGGGGAGTGAGCCGGCGGGCCGCTGTGGCCCGCGCCGTGGACTTCCTGGCCTACGGCAAGCTCGGCGACGTGGCGAGCCGCCCCGCCGGCAGTCTCACCCTCTCGCAGCGGAAGCGCCTGGAGATGGTGCGCGCCCTGGCCGCCGAGCCCGACCTGCTGCTGCTGGACGAGGTGCTGGCCGGCCTGAACCCGCAGGAAACCGACGAACTCTCCGCCATCATCCTGGAGGTGCGGCGGCAGTTCGGGCCGGCCATCCTCGTCATCGAGCACAACCTCCGGGCCGTCATGGCCCTCTCCGAGACCATGGTGGTGCTGCACTACGGCACGATCATCGCCCGCGGCACCCCGGACGCCATTGCGGCCGACGAGGCCGTGATCCGCGCCTACCTGGGCGAGTCCCGCCGCCGCGGTCAGGCCCATGCCTAACCCACCCGTCCCCGCATCCAGTCATTCCGCAATCCGCAATCCGCAATCCGCAATGCTCGAGGTGGCCGGTCTCGACGTGGCGTACGGGGGTCTGCACGTCCTCTGGAACGTGAGCTTCTCCGTGGGGCGGGGCGAGCTGGTGGCCCTGGTGGGGCCCAACGGCGCCGGCAAGACCACAACCCTGCGGGCCATCTTCGGCCTCGTGCCCGTTCGCGCGGGCGCGGTGACGTTGCAGGGCGTGCCGTTGCTGCCCGAACCCCCCTATACGCGCATCCGCCACGGCCTGAGCCTGGTGCCCGAGGGGCGGCGCTTCTTCCCCCAGATGAGCGTGGAGGAAAACCTGGAGCTGGGTTGTTTCGCCCTGGGCGCGCGCGACGGCCTGCGGCGCGAATTGGACCGCGTGTACGCCGTGTTCCCCCCGCTGGCCGACCGGCGGCGGCAGGCGGCCGGCACCCTGAGCGGCGGCCAGCAGCAGATGCTGGCCATCGGCATGGGCCTCATCTCGCACCCCCTGCTGCTGGCGCTGGACGAACCCTCGCTCGGCCTGGCCCCGATGGTGGTGGACCATCTCTACGAGGTGGTGGCCGGCCTGAAGCGCGAGGGGATCACGGTGCTGCTGGTGGAGCAGCAGATCTACGCCGCGCTGGACCTGGCCGACCGGGCCTACATCCTGGAGACCGGCCGCATCCGCCGCGAGGGCCCGGGGCGCGCCCTGCTGGCGGACCCGTACATCCGCTCCACCTACCTGGGCCTCACCCCGGCGCCGCCGCCGGGGTGAGCGTTCGTCGTTTATCGTCTGTCGTTTGTGCTTGAATCCGGCCCCTGTGGGGGTCAGGAAACTACAAACGACAGACCACAAACGAGAAACGTCGCCATGCAGACGGCCTTGGACCTGGCGCTGGGCGGGATCTCCCTGGGGGGGATCTACGCCCTCACGGCCTTCGCCCTGTCCATGGCGCTGGCCACCACCCACGTGCTCAACGTGGCCCACGGCAACTTCATCGTGTTCGGCGCCGCCCTGGCCACGTTCCTGCTCAACGTCCTGAAGCTGGGTGGCACGGCCACGGCAGCGGCCGTGGTCGTCTGCTTCGCCGCGGCGGGGCTCCTTTTCGAACGGGCCTTCGTCCGGCCCCTCCTGGGCAAGACGCCGGGGCAGATCCTCATCGGCTCCATCCTCATCACCTTCGGCTTCGCCGTGGCCTCGGAGGCCCTGCTGGGCTACACCTGGGCGCGCCGCGTGGACCCGCAGCCGTCCTTCTCGCTCACCTTTCCCCTGGCCCGACTCACCGTGGGGGGCGCCGTCCTCTCGGGCACGCGCCTGTTCGTCCTGCTGGCCACCACCGCCCTCATCGCCGCCCTCCACCTGTTCCTCACGCGCACGGCGCTGGGCAAGGCCATCCGCGCCATGGCCCAGAACTACGAAGCGGCGGTGATCCTGGGCATGAACCCCCGGCGGATCTCCGCCACCGTCTACCTGATCGGGATCACGGCGACGGCCGCCGCGGGGGTGCTGCTGGCCCTGGCCTCGCCCCTGGACCCCTACGAGGGGACGCGGCTCACCCTGGTCGCCCTCACCGTGATCATCATCGGCGGGGTGGGAAGCCTGCCGGGGGCGCTGATAGGCGGGGCGGTGCTGGGCGTGGCGGAGGTGCTGACCTCGTTCTACGCCGGGGGGGTCTGGGGGCCCGTGGTGTACCTGGTGGTCTTCTTCGCCGTGCTGCTGGTGCGGCCGCAGGGACTGATGGGGGGGCGGGCCGGATGAGTGACGACGGCCGACCGCGGACGGGCGACCGCCGTCAGGGTGGGTGGACGGGGCTGGGCGTGGCGGGCGGGCTGGCGCTGGCCTGCGCCCTTCTGCCGCTGGCCGGCACGCGCGACCTGATCACAGCGGTGTTCTTCACCTTCCTGTTCCTGGTCCTGGCGCTCAATTTCGACATCCTGGGCGGATTCATGGGCTACATGAACCTGGGACAGGGGGCCTATTTCGGGCTGGCCGCCTACCTCGCCGCGCTGCTCCTGAACTCCGGCCGGCTGAACCGCCTGGGGGCGGCGGACAGGCCGGCGGCCGTGGCGGTGGCGGTGGCGATCACGACCGCCGTGGCCTTCGGCTTCGCCTACCCGCTGTTCCGGCTGAGCGGGGCCTACTTCGCCATGGCCACGTTCGGCGTGGTCCTGCTGATCCGCCATCTCATCCTGAACTTCCCGGACGTCACGGGCGGCTCCTACGGGGTGTACGTGAACCCGCGCCACTACCTGGGCCTCTACCCGGCCTACTACCTGGGCCTGGGCCTCCTGTGCGCCTCCGCGGCCCTCACCCTCGCCATCGCTCGGAGCAAGATCGGCCTCGCCTTCAACGCCGTGCGCGAGAGCGAGCCCACGGCGGCGGCCATCGGCATCGATCTGTTCCGGGCCAAGCGGCTGGCGCTGGTGCTGGGCGCCGCGCCGTCCGCCCTGGCGGGGGCCATCTTCGCCCTCCAAGCCGGATACATCGACGTGGATGCGGCCCTCGGCGTGGACAAGACGCTGCTCCCGGTGATCATGGCGCTGCTGGGTGGCAGCGGCCTGGTGGCGGGCCCCCTGCTGGGCGGCGCCATCATGCGGGCCATCGACATCCTGCTGAAAAATTACCTGCGCCTCGCCTTCCCCGCCCTGGTCATCTACGGCGCAATCCTCATGGGCATCGGGTTGCTGATGCCCCAGGGCATCCTCAATTTCTTCGGCGACCGCCGCCGCACCTGAACCGCCGGGACGCCACGGCCCCCCACCTCCCCTCACGTTCTTTCCCTCTCCAGCCACACCGAATCGATGGAGAGTGGGCCGGCGCCCAGGAAGAATAGCGCGGCACCGCCCCCCAGGCCGGCTTCCCGCAGTTCCGCACCGGGATTTTCCTCCCCGCCTGCAGGTGGACAGGATCTTCCCTGGGCAAAATTAGCAGGGTGCTGAAAAACCCGTTTTTCTGCAGGCTGCTCAAAAAGGTCCAGATGCAAGGCGGCGTGCGATGCGCCGAGTGAGGCGTACTCCGGGTACGCCGCAGCGAGCGCGCAAGCGCGCCAACGCCGCAGATGGGCCTTTTTCAGCAGCCTGTTAGGCCTTCCGCTTCTCCAGCCCGATCGCGCGATCCAACGAAAGAAAGCTCGGCCCCATCAGGAAGAAAGCCAACGCGATGATGCCCAGGGTCATGGGGAACTCCACGCCGCCCTTTGCCCAGAAGAACCCGTTCGCCAAGTGCACCTTGAGCACCGCCACGGCCATATCGATCACAAGGCCCGCGGCCCAGAAGCGCGTCAGCAGGCCGAAGAAGATGCAGATGCCCCCGAAGAACTCCGTGATGGTCACAATCCAGGCCCAGGGGAGCGCCGGGACGATCCCGAGCTTCTGGAAAAATCCCGCCAGGCCGGAGACCCCCGGGCCTTGAAATGCCCCGAGGAGTTTCTGTGCCCCGTGCATCGCGAAGACGAAGCCGAGCAGAAGTTGCAGCACCAGCGGCCCCCACCGTTCCAACCCTTCCAGCTGCCTGAGCATGGTCTCTCCCCTCTCTCGCGGGCTCTGCCGGCCCGCGTGTTGCGGCTCCCCCCGCCCGCCGAACTCATCCCTCGTCCCTCGTGCCTCATCCCTCTCGGGCGTGTCACCACCCGGCGGCCACGTTGACCCGCATCCGCCCGATCCGCTCGATCTCCACGTCTACCACGTCGCCCGGTTTGAGCGGGGAAACGCCCTCGGGGGTGCCGGTGGAGAGCACATCGCCCGGCAGCAGAGTCATGATGGACGAGGCGTGCTGGATCAGGCCGGCCACGCCCTCGATCATGTCCCGCGTGCTGGCGTCCTGCCTCAGCTCCCCGTTCAGCCAGAGGCGCATGCGCAGGTCCTGCGGGTCCGGGACCTCGTCCGCCGTTACCAGGGCCGGCCCGATGGGCGTGAAGGTATCGAAGGACTTACGGGTAGATCGGTCCTCCCCGCCCCGCACCGTCACGTCCACCAGGATGGTGTAGGCGAACACGTACCGCAGGGCGTCGGCCGCCTTCACCCGGGTGGCCTCCTTGCCGATAACCACGGCCAGCTCCACCTCATGGTCCGTGCGCCTGTCGGGAAAGGGGAGGCGGATGGTGTCTCCCGGGCCGATGATGGAGGAGGGCGCCTTCAGGAAGAACCCCAATTCGTGTATGGTGCTGGCCGCGCTCATCTCGGCCTGGTGCTTCATGTAGTTCACCGGAGCGGCCAGCACCTTGGTGGGACAGAGGATGGGCGGGAGAAGACGGCAAGCCGACAGGGCCCGGCCCCGACCGCCGGCAACTGCCGCCTCGATCTTGGGCCGCAAGTCGTCGAACCGGGCGATGGCGCGGATCAGGAAAGTCCGAGGAAATGGGGCGTGGCGATCCTCGAAGAGGTGGCTCACGTCCACCACCTCCT
>DASPOZ010000225.1:0-4324 GCA_035625755.1 Candidatus Sulfotelmatobacter sp. | reverse complement strand
GGCCAGGCGCGCGGCCGCCTTCCGCAGACGGCTCACCGTGTCCCGATCGAAGGTGAATGTCATCTTTACCATACTACAACCATACAACCATACTCCGGGCCCGTCAACCGACTGCGCCCCGCTCCCTTCTCCTCTCTCCTCTCAGCTTGCCTCGCACGCAGCGCTCCACCGCTGCGGGGCCATGATGGTCAGCGCGGGCGTGAGGCGGGCAGGCCCGCGAGGCGGGCGACGGCGCCGGCGTTCTCGGCCGTCTCGAGCGCGAGCACGGCGCGCATGAGCCGCCGTGCCCGCCGCGGGCCCAGGACCGGCCCCGCCAGGTCCAGGAACTTGGCCCGGATCTCGTCATCCGTGAGCGGATTGCCCGGGTTGCCGCGGGCCTCGGGCACGTAATGGGCGAGTCGGCGGCCGTCCTTGGTGACGATCGTGGCCTGCGTTTCCACGTCTCCCATGCCCGGCTTCACCTCGAGCGTCACGCGCGAGCACAGCGCCTGGAGGGCGGGCCGGGCCACGCGGCCGGGGTCGAATCCGGCGATGCCCAAAGGCTCCCCCGCCAGGGCCAGGGCGGCCACGTAGGCCAGGCTGAACTTTCCCTCGGCGCTCCCGGTTGGCCGCGGGATGCCCGCCACGTTCGCCGCCACCGGATTCACGGTGAGCGTGATGCTCTCCACGCCATCCGGCGTGAGGTTGTGGGCGCCGCGCAGGGCCCGCACGGCGTCGGCCGTGGCGTGCGTCTGCGAGCAGCAGGCGTACGGTTTGAAGCTGATGTTCAGCATCTCGTAGCGCCGGCCCAGCCCGTCCACCGCCCTCTCCGGGACGAGGGTGGGCCCGCCGAACAGCTCGCCGAAGCACTGCTTGTCGGTGAGGATCTCGGGCGGCCCCGTGAATCCGTCCCGCGCCAGGCACGCCGCCAGCAGGCCGTTCATCGCCGCCTTCCCTGCGTGTAGCGGCTTGCACATGGTGCCCACCGCGGCGCGAATCAGGCCGGCGGCCTGCACCGAGGCGATGCCGAGGGCCTGCGCCAGGCGCCCCGCGTCCAGCCCCAGCAGCCTCCCGGCGCCGGCCGCCGCGCCGAACGTCCCGAAGGTCCCCGTGCCGTGCCATCCTTTTTCTATATGGGACCGGCCGACGGCCAGGCCGATCCGGATGGAGGCCTCGCACCCCGCGGCGAACGCGGCCAGCAGGTCCTTGCCGTTGCAGGGTATCGTCTCCGCCAGCGCGAAGAGGGCGGGAACCAGCGGCGCGGAGGAGTGGATGGGGACGGGCTGGTACGTGTCGTCGAAGTCCAGGGCGTGGCCCAGGGTTCCGTTGGCCAGCGCCGCCTCCAGGATGCCGGTCCGCCGCCGGCCGGCCCACACCGTCGCCGGGCCGCGCGGCGCGGCCCGCTCCAGCAGCGCCGCTTGCGCCTTGGCCAACGGCTCCTCCCCGCCTCGGATGGCAACACCCAGGCAATCCAGGATGCACCGCTTGGCCTGCGCCACCACCGCCGCCGGCAGGCCCTCGAACCGCGTCCCCACCACGAATTCCGCGAGCGCCGCCGTAATGCCCCGCCCGCCCGGTTCACTTCCCTGCGACATGCCGGGAGCGTAGGTCGTCGCTCGCTCGCCTGTCAAGGATTCCTCCGTCCGTCCAGCATCTCAGCACCCCAAACAGCGGGCCACCCCCCGGCCTGCATTCTCTACCGTCGCGCGCGCTCGCGCGCCGAGGCGCGACGTGCCCTGCAGGCTGCTCAAAAGGGTCCAGATGCAAGGCGGCGCGCGAAGGGCCGAGTGAGGCGTACTCCGGGTACGCCGCAGCGAGCGCGCGAGCGCGCCAACGCCGCAGATGGGCCCTTTTCAGCAGCCTGCCCCTCATTCAGGGGCCAGCCACACATCCCGGAGGTCCTGATTCAGGTAGTGGCTGGCGGTGATCTTCCAGCCCCTCACGCGGGCCCAGTGCGGGACGATGCGGTGCCACCAGAGGGTGGGAACCGTGTGGGCCTGTTCGTCCAGGACGCGGCGCTCGAACTCCCAGATGAGCTTGCGCCGGGCGTCCGGGTCCGTGGCCCGGCTCTGGGCCTCGTAGAGCTGGTCCAGCACGGGGTCCTTGTAGCGGCTGTAGTTGATGGGGCTCTTGTCGCCGGAGACGAACTTGTACAACTCCAGGTCCGGCTCCTGGATGGAGCCGCACTGGAAGTCGATGCTGGTCTCGTAGTTGCCGGCCCGGATGTCGGCGAAGTACGGCCCCGTCTCCTGGACCACCTGCCGCACGTTCAGCCCCACCTTCCGCCATTGGTCGATGAAGTAGACCCCGATGGACTCGTACGGCATGGGGATCGCCCGGTTCTTGAAGGTGAAGGAGAAGCCTTCGGGAACGCCGGCCTCCTGCAGCAGCCGGCGCGCCTCGCGGCGCGAGGCCTCGGCGTCCTTCCAGAAGCCGGCCACCTTGGTCAGCTCGGCCTCGGGCATGGCGAAGGGCGTCCCCGGCAATACCAGCCCGCCCACCGTCTTCACGATGGCGATGCGCGAGAGGACCCGGGACATCTCCCAGCGGTCGATGGCCAGGGTGAGGGCGCGGCGCACCCGCGGATCGTCGAAGGGCTTCTTCTCGTGGTTGATGGCAGCGTACTGGGTGCAGAGCCACTCGCTTTCCTGGACCGTGAGCTTGTCGCCCAGCGCGCGCACCAGGTCGTCCCGGGTGGCAGGGGAGAAGCCGCGGAACTCGATGAGGATGCGGCCGCCGCGCAGGGCGGCCACCCGGGCCCCCGTGTCCCGGATGAACAGGGCCCGGAAGCCGCCCAGGTAGGGCCGGCCCTTCAGGAAGTAGTCTTCATTCTTCTTCCCCACCCAGTGCGACCCGCGCACGTACTCCACGAACTTGAACGGCCCGGACCCCATCACATGCGTCTCATACCAGCGGGGGTCCTTGGCGAGGATGTCCGCCTTGTAGACGAAGTTGAAGGGCGAGGCTAGGTTGGCCATCATCGCGGCGGACGGCCACTTCAGGCGGAAGACCACCGTGTGCGCGTCCGGCGCATCCACCCGGTCCACCACCTCGTACGTGGCCTTCCGCAGGCTCACCACGCCCGGTGGCGGGGAGGTGATCCTGTCGTAGGTGGCCTTCACGTCGCGGGCGGTGAGGGGGCTCCCATCATGGAAGCGGACGCCGTCGCGGATCGTGAAGGTGTAGGTGAGCCCGTCCTTGGAGACGGTCCAGCTCTCCGCCAGGTCCCCCACGATCTCCGAGGGCTTGTCCTGGTTCACCTTCACCAGCAGGCTGTAGTGGGGGGCCACGGGGTGGATGGTGGCGAAGCTATCCTCCCGGTGGCCGTCGAACGACGCGGGCTCGGTCCCCACGGCGAAGGTCAGAATGCCGCCGTTGCGGGGCACCTCAGCCGCCTGGCCGGCGAGGGCCGGGCGGGACGGGAGGGCGACCATGAGGAGGAGGGCGGCGGCAACCGCGGCGAACCCGCAGGAACGATCCCATGGCCTCATGAATAACCCCCCCCTCGCCTGAAGGGTCTTTCGATTCCGGTGTCCCGCGACCCCCTCACCCGCACCCTCTCCCCCCTTCGGCACGCTCAGGGGGGCGAGGGAAGGACCAAGTGCGTTGGCAGGGAGATCACGAGGGAGCGGCGCGGCGGCGGTCCGTGATCGGGTGAAAGACGGTCTCCCGGATCCCGGCAGCCAGGTCGCGCGGCAGCGTGGTGGGGGGCCGGCCCGCATCCGGCAATTTCAGGAAACCGATGGCGGGGACCGACCGGTCCAGCCCGGCCACCGGCATCCAGAACACGTCGCCGCGCTTCGCCTCGAGGGCCCGCCGGCGGGCCTCGGCCTCGGCCTCCGGCACGCCATCGAAGGCCGCGAAGTACAGCGCGCCCCCGGAGGGGATGTCCAGCAGGTCCGACACATCGCCGGCAGGGCCGCGGTACAGGTTGCGGCTCCAGTCCGTGATGTGCGGCACCCATTCGGCAAAGCCCCAGTTCTTCTTGTACACGGGCGTCGAGAACGCGTCCGGCGATTCCACCACCCAGAGGGCCAGGTACTTGATGGTCTGGTCGAGCCCCGCGGCGCGATACCGCTGGCCCGAGAGGAAGAGGGGCTGGGTCACCATCTCGGCGAGCTTCGCCCCTCCGTACCAGGCGTTCCAGCGGTCCTCCAGGTCCGGACGGGAAAAATTGCACCGCACCGCGTAGACGAAGCTCATAGTTTCACCTCGACGCCGCTCTTTCAGCAGATCTCCGGCGCGTGCCCCCTTCGCCGTAGTTCTAATGGAACGGCCGGCTACAACCGTGCTATACGCTGAGGCGTCACCCAACAGCGTAACGCGGCCACGCGCCGCACACGGA
>DASPOZ010000224.1:0-9652 GCA_035625755.1 Candidatus Sulfotelmatobacter sp. | reverse complement strand
CAGATGTATCCGGGACCCATCATGTAATCCCGCCAGCAGGCCCAACAGGCCGCTGAAAAAGGCCCACCTCTCCATTGCGGAATGCGGATTGCGGAATCCGCGTGCCGCCTTGCACCTGGGCCTTTTTGAGCGGCCTGGGCGGATCGGTCTTTCAGCAACCTGCGAAAAGACAAATAACCGGGGACCGACGCCGGAGGCGACCCGCACCCCTTCTGCGCTTTGATCGGCGTGCCCTGCGCACCTCTCCACGTCGGTCGGCGGTCGTCGGTCGTCCGTCGTCGGTGGGTTGTCATTCGCGAGCGGGCATGCGGACGGTGATCCTGGGGGCGGGCGGCCTGGGCGGCGTGCTGGGGGGGATGCTGGCGGCGGCCGGCGCCGACGTCACGCTGGTGGCGCGGCCTTCCCAGGCCCGGGCCCTCCGGCGCCATGGCGTCACCCTCGTCGGCGCCGCGGAACGCCGGGGCATCCGCGTCCCCGTCACGGCCGACGCCGCCGCGGTGCGCGCGGCCGACCTCTTCATCCTGGCCGTGAAGACCTATGACACAGCCGCGGCCCTCGCGGCGGTGGCCCACCTGCGGGGACACGTCCGGACGGCCCTCTCGTTCCAGAACGGCCTGCTGAAGGATGAGGCGCTGGCCCGCGCCTTCGGCCCGGACGTGGTCTGCGGGGCGGTGACCATGGTGGGGGGGATCCGCGAGCGGCCGACCCGATTCCGGTACACGCTCCCCGGCGTCACCTACGTGGGGGAGTTGGACGGGCGGATCTCCGCCCGGTCGGAGGCGGTGGCGGACCTGCTCAGGAAGGGCGGCTTCACCGTGGAGGCCACCCCGCACGTGCGGGCGGCCACCTGGGCGAAGCTGAACCAGATGGTGCCGGCGGCCACCCTGTCGTGCCTCACGCGCCTCGCCTACTACCGCCTCTGCACCGGCGAGCGCCTCGCCCGCCTGTTCGTCACCCTCTCGCGCGAGTGCGCGGCGGTGGGGGAGGCGCTGGGCTATCCCCTGATGGACTTTCCCGGCTTTGAGGTCCGCACGCTGGCCGCGCTCCCCTTCGACGATGCCGTGGCGTTCCTCCGGGCCCGCGGGCGGCGGCTGGAGGCCCAAGGGTTGACCCATATCCGCATCTCCACCCTCCAAGACCTGGATCGCGGCAGACGCACCGAGCTGCCCGAGGTGGTGGGGCCCGTCCTGGCCGCGGCCGGCCGGGCAAAGGTGCCGGTGCCGACGCTGGCGAGCCTGGCGGAGGTGCTCCTGGGCCTGGAGGAATCCCGGGGGAGTTGCCTCTAGCAGGATGCTGAAAAACTCTCTTTTGCCCAAGCTCCTCAAAAAGGCCCAGGTGCAAGGCGGCGCCCACCATTGCGGATTGCCGAATGGGCGGGCCGGTACCTCGCAGCTCCGCGCGAGCGGGTCAACGCCCTACCCGCTGCCGCCGTGGCAGCGGGGACGGATATCGGGCCGCTTTCTGCAGCCTGCCACGCCAGGTTGTGCAAGCACCCGTGTTCCGCAGGCTGCTCAAAAAGGTCCAGATGCAAGGCGGCGCGCGCAGCGCCGAGTGAGGCGTACGCCTGGTACGCCGCAGGGAGTGCGCGAGCGCGCCAACGCCGCAGATGGGCCTTTTTTCAGCAGCCTGCTAGGGCCCCGTGGTTGACCCCCGGCCCCGCCCGCGGCCGGTCCCATCGCGGGCCCTGAAAGCCTACCTGTTCCTCTACTTTGCCACCATCGGTGTCCTGGAGCCGTACCTGAACCTCTACCTGCGCCGTCTCGGCTTCACGGGGACGGAGATCGGCGCCCTGGCGGCCATCCCGCCGGGCGTCAGCGTCCTGGCGCCCTTCCTATGGACCGCCTGGGCCGATGCCACCGGGCGGGCCCGGGCGGTCTTTCTCTGGAACACGTGGGTGGCCGGGCTGTGCTTCGTTCCGGTGCTCCTGGTCCGCTCGTTCGGGCTGCTGGCCGCGTGCCTGACGCTCTTCACCCTCGTGAGGACGCCGCTGATCCCGCTGGCCAACAGCTTGGCCTTTCAGGCCCTCGGTCCGCGGCGCGAGCACTATGGGCGGATCCGGCTCTGGGGATCCCTGGGATACATCGTGGCCGCTGTGGCCGGGGGCGCCGTTGCCGACCACATGGGGGTGGCCCCCGTACTGGCCGGCGTGGCGGCCCTGCTGGCCGGGTGCGGGGTGGTCGCCACCGCGAGCCTGGGCGAGTGGGCCCCGTCGGGGCCCGTCCCGCTGGGGGCCGGCCTGGCGGCCCTTCTGCGGGGGTCCGGTTTCCGGCTGTTCCTGGCGGCGGCGTTCCTGGCCCAGCTCAGCGCCGGCCCGTACAACACGTTCTTCACCATCCAACTGGATGCGCTGGGCATCTCGCAGGCCGTGACCGGATGGGCATGGGCCGTGGGGGTGGCCTGCGAGGTCGTGGTGATGGGCGCTTGGCCGCGCCTCGTTGGCCGCGCCGGGCCGGAGCGCCTCCTGGCCGTAGCGGCGGGGGCGCGCGCCCTGCGCTGGTGGCTCACCGCGGCTGCGACGCACCCGGCGGCCCTCGTCGCCATCCAGAGCCTCCACGGGCTCACCTTTGGGGCCTTCTACCTCGCCTCGGTCCAAATCGTGGACGAGAGGGTTCGCCCGGACCTGCGGGCCACGGGCCAGGGCCTGTACGCCGCGTGGGTCTTCGGCGTGGGAGGGGTGGCGGGCAACTCCCTTGCCGGTCTGCTCTTCGACCGGATGGTCCTTCCCGGCCTCTACCGCCTCAGCGCCCTCGTCGCGTTGGGCGCGACGATCCTCTGCCTCTGCATCCGGCCGCCGGGCGGCATCCGACCGATGAACCGGGGGGGCGCCGGCCGTGGTAGACCAGAAGGCCCAGCTCGCGGCGCAGAAGTCTAAGGCTCGGTCAAACTTCGGTTTGCCAAGGAGGTCCGCCAGGTGCTATATCAGGGCACGGATTTCGCATACGGAAGTCCTATGAAGCGTTTCCGGCGGGTGACTCCCGGATATGCGAGGTGGCTATGGAGACTCAGACGTTCAAGATTCGCGTGATGCTGGCGGACGACCACACCATCCTCCGCGAGGGCGTTCGCGCCATCCTCCAGCGGGACGAGGAGCTGGAGGTCGTGGCGGAGGCCGGAGAAAGCAATGAGGTGGTGGACCGCGTAGCCGACGTGAAGCCGGACGTACTCGTGCTCGACCTGGTGATGCCGGGCCTCGACGGGATGGAGGTGTTCCGGCTGGTGCGGGAGCGGTCCCCGGAGACGAAGATCCTGGTCTTCTCGGGCTACATGAGCGACGAACTCATCGTGCAGTGCCTCCAGGCGGGGGCGAAGGGCTACCTGGCGAAGACGGCCAAGTCCGGGGACCTGGTGGGCGCCATCAAGGTGGTGCATTCCGGCGGCGTATGGGCCGAGCAGCGGATGATGGCCAAGGCCCTCGAGAAATCGCCCACGGTCACCAAGCGGGAGATGGAGATCATCCGGCTCGTGTCCGATGGGCTCCGGAACAAAGAGATTGCGGACAAGCTGGGCATCAGCGAGAAGACGGTGAAGGCGCACATGCACAGCGTGTTCAAGAAGCTCAACGTGGAGCACCGCCTGCAGGTCGCCCTCTACAGCCTCGGGATCAAGCCCCTGCCGGAGGGGAAGAAACCGCTCGAGTAATCCTGCCGTCCCCGTCGTCCGACCCCTCGCGAAATTCGGGCAATTTGCCGCCCGACCCCCCTTGTGCGGGGGACCGGTCGAGGCGCGGGGCTCCTCGCCCCCGCCTCCCCCGGCCCGCTGCCCCCCTGGGCTCCGGCGGCCCCCGGGTTGCGCCCCCGGGGCGTGGGGACATCGCGCCGATCCCAGGCCGGTGCGCCCTGCCTGGACCCCATGGCCGCAACGCGGGGCGCCGCTTGTCTGCCGCCGGCGAGCGTGATAGAGTTCCGCCCCTGTGGGAGCCGGAGGCGCGATGGTCGTCCTGGGCATCGAGACGTCCTCGCTGCACGGCGGCGTGGCCCTGGTGGGGGAGCGGGGGCTCATCGGCGAGTACGTCCTGAACATCGAAGTCACGTACTCGGAACGGCTTCTGCCGGCCATCGATCGCCTCCTGGCCGATGCCGGCCTGGCCGTTCCGGACCTGGGCGGCCTCGCCGTGGCCATCGGGCCCGGGTCCTTCACCGGCCTCCGGATCGGCCTCAGCACCGCCAAGGGCCTGGCGGCCGCCTCGGGGACGCGGCTGGTGGGCGTCCCCACGCTCCGGGCCCTGGCGTGGGGGTTGCCGTTCTCGCGCCATCCCATCTGCCCCATCCTGGACGCGCGCAAGGGTGAGGTCTACTGCGCCCTCTTCCGCTGGACCGAGGGCGGCCTGGCGCAGGAGATGGAGGACGTCGCCCTGGCCCCCGAGGCCCTGGCCGCGCGCATCGCGGAGCCGACGATCTTCGCGGGCGACGGGGCGGCGCTCCACGCCCCCGTCCTCTCCGGGGCCCTGGGGCCGCGGGCCCTCTTCGCCCCGGCGGCCCTCGCCGGGGCCCGGCCGGCGGCCGTGGCCGCCCTGGGGCGCGAGCGGCTCCTGCGCGGCGAGCGGGACGACCCGGCGGCCCTGGTGCCGAGGTACCTGCGTCCCTCCGAGGCCGAGCTGAAGCGGGCCGCCGCCGCGGGGACGCGCGCGGCGGACGGGTGACCCCATGGTCCGGACCCAAGGCGATCTGCTGGTGCACATCGATCCCCTGCGCCCGGAAGACATGGATCGGGTGCTCCAGATCGAGGCCCGTTCCTTCTCCCTGCCCTGGACGGCCGAGATGTTCCTGGCCGAGCGGGAGCGGCCGGAGAAGGGCGAAGTCTTCGTGGCCCGCACGGCCGAGGAGGGGGCCGCGGAGGTGGTGGGCTACCTGTGCCTGTGGCTCATCGCCGGCGAGGTGCACATCAACAACATCGCCGTGGATCCGGCCCGGCGCCGCCGGGGCGTGGGGGTGCGCCTCGTCCGCTTCGCCCTCGAGTGGGCCCGGCGCCATCAGGCGCGGCGCATCACGCTGGAGGTGAGGGCCTCGAATCACGCCGCCCAGGTCCTCTACCGGCAGTTCGGGTTCCAGGTGGCCGGGACCCGGCGGCATTACTACGACAAGCCGCGAGAAGACGCCCTGATCATGACGCTGGAGCCCATCCCGACAGGCCGCTGAAAAAGGCCCATCTGCGGCGTTGGCGCGCTCGCGCGCTCGCTGCGGCGTACCCGGAGTACGCCTCACTCGGCGCATCGCGCGCCGCCTTGCATCTGGACCTTTTTGAGCGGCCTGGCCGTAGGACGGTCTTGCGGCACCTTGTTCGCGCCGGACGGCGCACCGCGGGTTCGGGCGTCAAGCGTCTAGCCTCAAGCATTCGGAGCCGACCATGCCCAAGATGCAAGCCCTGTTGCGCGTGGCGCCCAACACCATCCGGATGGGCGAGATCCCCGTCCCCGAGCCCGGACCGGGCGAGGCCGTCCTGAAGGTCAGCCTCACCACCGTCTGCGGGTCGGACGTGCACGTGCTGGGCTGGCCGCTGCCGGGCGGCGGGCCCATCGCCATGGGGCACGAGGCCGTGGGCGTCATCGCGGCGCTGGGAGCAGGCATGGAAGGCTTCGCGGAGGGGGACCGCGTGGCCATCTCGTGCCTCTCCCCCTGCGGGCGCTGCGTCGGCTGCCAGACCGGCGGGCCCGGCAGCGCCTGCACCCACCCGCAGGGCGGCTTCCAGTTCGGCAACCTCATCCACGGGTGCCAGGCAGAATACGTGTGCGTGCCCTTCGCCCAGTGCAACATGGCGAAGGTCCCACCGGAGGTCACGGACGACCAGGCGCTCTTCGTGGGCGATATCATGTCCACCGGCCTCGGCGTGTGCGAGCGGGCCGGGGTGGGGCCGGGGGACTCGGTGGCGGTGATCGCCCAGGGGCCGCTGGGCCTCTGCGCCACGGCGGGGGCGCGCCTCCTGGGGGCCGGCCTCATTGTGGCCGTGGACGCGATCCCCGAGCGCCTGGCCGTGGCCCGGCGCCTGGGGGCCAGCATCACCCTCTCGCCGGCGGAGGGGGACGTGCCGCGGCGCATCCGCGAGCTGACGGAGGGGCGCGGCGTGGACGTGGCCATCGAGGCGGTGGGGACGCAGGCGACGTTCGAGATGGCGGCCAAGTCCTGCCGGGTGGGCGGGGCGGTGGGGAGCCTGGGGGTGTACGGCGGGGTGAAGGCGCTGAGCCTGCCGGTGACGGTGAACTTCTATCACCGCCGGATCGTCACCACCATGTGCCCCAGCGGCAGCGAGCGGCTGCGCCGCATGCTGGAGATCCTGCGGCACGGCCGGATGGACCTCACCCCCCTCTACACGCACCAGATGCGCCTGGGCGCGCTGGAGGAGGCCTACCGGCTGTTCATGGGAGAGAAGGCGAAGGTCCTCAAGATCGCCGTGCGCCCCTAGCAGGCTGCTGAAAAAGGCCCAACATCTCTTCCCGCCGCCTCGGCGGCAGCGGGTGGGGCGTTGGCGCGCTCGCGCACTCCCTGCGGCGTACCCGGCGTACGCCTCAGTCGGCGCATCGCGCGCCGCCTTGCATCTGGACCTTTTTGAGCAGCCTGCGGGAAAGAGAGATTTTTTCGGCAACCTGCGCGTAGCGAAGGAGAAAGGTATGATCGACAAGGAACTGCTGGAGATCCTGGCCTGCCCGCTGTGCAAGACCGAAGTCATCCTGGACGAGCAGAACGCCCGCTTGGTCTGCACCCAGTGCGGGCGCCGCTACCCCATCCGGGACGGCATCCCCGTGATGCTCATCGACGAGGCCGAGCAGGGCCCGCCCCCGAAGAAGCCGTAGCAGGCTGCTGAAGAAGCCCCAACATTTCTCCCCGCTGCCCCGGCGGCAGCGGGTGGGCCGTTGGCGCGCTCGCGCACTCCCTGCGGCGTACCCGGCGTACGCCTCAGTCGGCGCATCGCGCGCCGCCTTGCACCTGGACCTTTTTGAGCAGCCTGGGCCGGCACCCCCTCCCATTCCGCATTCCGCAATGGCGGGCCCACCTATTCCGCAATCCGCAATCCGCATTCCGCAATGGGGCCGCCGCCCTGCCGGACCTTACGCCTTCCCGGTATCGTCGAAGCCCGGGCGCCGGAAGGAGCGGTGGCCCGGAAAGGCCTGGTCGATGAGCTCCAGCGCCCGCTCGGCCGCCTGCGCGTAGATGGACGCCGGCGCGGCCAAGGCAGGGTCGAGGTCGCCTAAGCGGCGGGCGGCGTCCCGGGCGGCGGCGCAGGTGATGTGGGCGATCTTGGCGCTGCCGTCGGCGTCTGAGGGGATGGGGTCACCCTCTTGCTCTTCCTCTGCGTCGCGATCCTCTTCCCGACCCAACAGCGCCCGGTGGACCTTCGCCTGCACGAGGTATCGGTAGCGGCAGAGGACCTCCAGGGGCTCGCGAAACGCCTCGGCCTCCGCCCCCCCGGACTCCGCGCGCCGGCCCGCCCCCTCGATGAGCGGCTCCGCCAGCTTCGTGAGCGTCTTCACCGCCTCCATGAGCGGGTGCGTATCGGCCACCAGCCAGGCCGCATCGTGCCGGAGCATCTCGCGCTCGATATCCGCCTCGGTCACCGCCGCCTCCGCCTCCTCAAGCGCGAAGTCAAATCCCGGCCCCTCCTCGCCCGGGGCGGATTCGAGCCCCTCGGCGGCTGCCGCCAGCTCCCCCTCGAAGCCGTCCACGGCGAGGGTCATCTCGATGGCGTACGCGCGGCAGCGGCTGCTGAAGGCACAGCGCTCGCACCAGCGGTCGCAGTAGTTGTGGATCCCCGGGATGAACCCGTGTTCGTGCGGCTCCGCGCTCATTTCGACCCCACCGTGCCCCCGGGACTACTAACCGGCTACCGAAAAACCCTCTTGCCCAGGCCGCTCAAAAAGGTCCAGATGCAAGGTGGCGCCCGCCATTGCGGATTGCAGAATGCGCCGGCCGGTACGCCGGCGCGAGCGCCCAAGCACACCCAAACCCTGCCCGCTGCCGCAGGGCAGCGGGAACAGCCATCCGGCCTCTTCAGCAGCGTGCGCCGGCAGGCTGGCCCAGACCCCGTGTCCCGCAGGCTGCTCAAAAAGGCCCAGGTGCAAGGCGGCGGGCGAAGCGCCGACTGAGGCGTACTCCGGGTACGCCGCAGGGAGTGCGCGAGCACGCCAACGCCCCGCCCGCTGCCGCCGGGGCAGCGGGGAGAGACGTTGGGCCTTTTTCAGCAGCCTGCCAACGGTCAGGCCAGGATCGCGCGCTCCGTGGCCGGATCGAACAGGTGGACCTTGCCGGGCGCGGCCACGAGGCGGATCCGATCGTGCGCCCGCACGCGCAGATGGGCGTCCAGGCGGGCGATCACGGGGGTGCCGGTCAGATCCAGCTCCAGGAATTGGTCCGACCCCAGCGGTTCCACCACGGTGATGGGGGCCTCGATGGTGCTCTCGGCCGGGTCGCCGGGCCCGGCGGGGCGCAGGTCCTCCGGGCGGATGCCCAGGGTCAGGTGCTGCCCGCGGAAGGGCTCCACGCGGGGCGCGTGTTCCGGCGGGACCGGCAGGCGGAAGCCGGGCCCCTCCAGCACCATGCCGCCGGCGCCGGCGGCCACGCCCACCCGCAGGAAGTTCATGGCCGGGGAGCCGATGAACCCGGCCACGAACTGATTGGCGGGCCGTTCGTACACACCCAGCGGCTCGCCCACCTGCTGCATGCTCCCGTCCTTCATGATCACGATGCGGTCGCCCATGGTCATCGCCTCCACCTGGTCGTGGGTGACGTAGACGATGGTGGCCTGCAGGCGCTCGTGGAGCTTCTTCAGTTCGGCCCGCATCTGCACGCGCAGCTTGGCGTCCAGGTTGGAGAGGGGCTCGTCGAAGAGGAAGACCTGCGGCTTGCGGACGATGGCGCGGCCCACCGCCACCCGCTGCCGTTGGCCGCCCGAGAGGGCCCGAGGCTTGCGGTGGAGCAGGTCCTGGATGCCCAGGATCTCGGCCGCCTCGGCCACCCGCTCACGGATCTCCGGCTTGGGGAGCCGGCGGAGCTTCAGGCCGAAGGCCATGTTGTCGTACACGGTCATGTGGGGATAGAGGGCGTAGTTCTGGAAGACCATGGCGATATCCCGGTCCTTGGGGGGGACGTCGTTCACGCAGCGGTCCCCGATGTAGATCTCCCCGCCCGAGACCTCCTCCAGGCCGGCGATCATGCGCAGCGTGGTGGACTTGCCGCAGCCCGACGGGCCCACCAGCACCACGAATTCGCGGTCGTCGATGGCGAGCGTCACGTCGCGGACGGCCACCACGCTGTCGAATCGCTTGCTGATGTTCTTGAGGACGACCTGGGCCATCGGTTCCCCCCAGGACCGGGGGCGGAGCGCCCGCCCCGAGCCCCGACACCTACCCCCCGCCTCGGGCCCTCGCGGCGGTGTGCGCCAGGACCCCGCCCGCCTTCAGGATCTCCCGCTGCCGCGGCGTGAGGGTGGTGCGGGCCGCGAAGCGCCGCCCGGTGGTGCGGTTCGCCACGGGGAGCGGTCGCCCCTCCAGCAGCCCGGCCCCCAGGTCCCCCACCTCCAGCACGTTGCCGGCGGCAATCCCATCGTAGTCCGCCGGATCGCCGAACTCGAGGGGCAGGATCCCCCAGTTCACCAGGTTCGCGTGGTGGATGCGGGCGAAGGACTTGGCCAGCACGGCCCGCACCCCCAGCACCATGGGGCAGAT
>DASPOZ010000223.1:0-4238 GCA_035625755.1 Candidatus Sulfotelmatobacter sp. | reverse complement strand
CGGCCCTGGCCGCCCCCGTGCTGGCTCCGGAACGTCCGGGCGAGCAGCGGTTGGAGGCGCGCCTGCGTCCCCCGCCTGGGCGTCCGGCGGACGCGCGCACCACCTGCTGGGGACCGATCACCTGGGGCGCGACATCTTGAGCCGGCTCATCTACGGGGCGCGGATCTCCATGGCGGTGGGGCTGGCGGCCGTTGTGGTGGCGGCCTCGGTGGGGTGCGCCCTGGGCGTCCTGGCCGGCTACTGCGGCGGGCTGGTGGACCTGGTCATCATGAAAGTCGTGGAGGTCTTCCTCTCCGTCCCCTTCGTGCTCCTGGCCATCGTCATCATGACGCTCTTCGGCCAGGGCCTGGGGGTGCTGCTGATGGTCCTCTGCCTCAACCGCTGGATCCACTACTGCCGCGTGGTGCGGGGCGAGGCGCTCTCGCTCCGGGAGCGCGAGTTCGTGCACGCGGCGCGGGCGCTGGGCGCCGGCCACCTGGCCATCATGACGCGGCACATCCTGCGGAACACACTCCCCTCGATCCTGGTGGTGGCCACCTTCACCATGGCCACGGTGATCCTCATCGAGGCCTCCCTCAGCTTCCTGGGCCTGGGCGTGCCGCCCCAGATCCCCACCTGGGGCCTGATGCTCAACGAGAGCCGTGGCTATATGATTCCGGCCTGGTGGACCGCCGTGTTCCCGGGTCTGGCCATCTTCGTTACCATCCTGGGAGCGAATCTGTTGGGGGAGGGCATCCGCGACCTGACGGACCCCCGGCTGGGACATATCCTGTAAATTTTCAATTGCCAATTTCCAATGTCCAACTCGCCGAAAGCGCGCGCCGCGCACTGGTCACCTTCCACCCATTCCGCATTCCGCAATCCGCATTCCGCATTGGTGGGCGCCGCCTTGCAGCAGAACATCTTCGCGTGGCCTGCCTACGTGTAAAGGCCCACCCCGCATCTTTCGCCGACGTCGGGAGGGGCTTCGTGCACGCGCGGGCATATGGCGCGCCGGGGGGGTGTGTGGTAGATTCGGCGCCCGCGATGAAGGGAACGTGTGAGGTCCCGATGGCGACAGGGGTGGGAAAGGGTGGCCGTCTCGTGGCCGCGGTTCTGGCGGCGGCGGCCCTGGGCCTCTTGGCCGCGGCGGCCGCGGGGCCGGGCGCCGTGTGGCCGGTGCCGGCGGGCACCGCAGCCGGGAACCGCGTGCAGACCCAGGGCCGCGGCACGTTCCCCGCCTTCCAGATCCTCCGGGCGCCGACGGGGAAGGCCATCGCGTGGCTGGTGGCCGGGCCGCTGGCGGCGGGGGAGCCGGCACGCCTTATCGGGTCTCGCGCGGACGCGACCCTGGTGGCCTACGCCGTGGAGCGGGGGAGCCTCCGCCTGCTCTTCGAGATCCCCGAGGGGACCTCGCCCGATGCGGCGCCGGCCGTTCCGGTGGTCACGCGCGGCGGAGAACGCGCCGTGGTGGCCGCGGCCCTGGATGGCTCCCTCACGGTGGTCTGGGGGGGCCACGAGGCACGCGTGCCCCTGGCCGTAACCCTTTCGCCCCTCGCGCATCTCGTCCCCGTGGATGTGGACGGGGACGGGATAGAGGAGCTGCTGGCCCTCTCGCGGGAGGGCGAACTGTTGCTCATCGGCGGCCTGCCGGAGCACGCGCGTGTGACGGCCCGCCTGGCCCTCCACACCACGCCCGACGCGCACATCGTGGTGGGGGACCTGGACGGGAACGGCCGCCCCGAGGCGGTGCTGCTCACCGGCCCCACGGACCGGTACCCGCACGGCGCGCTGGGCGACGCCATCGAAACCGAGACCCTCACGGTGGTGGAGCTGGGGGCGGGCCTCCTGCGGGAGAGGGCGCGGTTCACCCTCCCCGCCGATGCGGTGTTCGAGGACCTGGGGCCCATCCTCGCCGACCTGGACGGCGACGGGCGTCCGGAGATTCTGGTGGTCCGGAGCACCCAATCGCAGGGGGCAGCCGTGGTGGCCTTCGCCTGGCGCGGGGGCCGCCTGGAGCCCTTCGCCGAGGGGCCGGCCCTGGGCAAGTTCGGCCGGTGGATACACCTGCTGGGCGTGGCGGACATGGAGGGGGCCGGACGGCCGCAGGTGGTGGGGATGCGCACGCCGGACGCGAACGGCGTGCTCCAGGTGTTCGACGTGGCGCCGCCCCGGCTCGCGCTCCGCACGGAGCGCTCGGGCGGCTCCACCCATGCCTTCGGCTCGCGCAATCTGGACCAGGTGGCCCTGGCCGATCTGGCCGGCAACGGCCACCCCCAGATCGTCGTGCCGCACGGGCGCCGCCGGCGGATCGTCGCCATGGAGTGGCTGGGCGGCGGCCTGCTGGAGCGCTGGGGCTACGAGCTGGGCGGTCCCATCGCGTCCAACCTGGTGGTGGCCGACCTGGCCGGCGGCGGCCTGCTGGACCTGGCCGTGGCCGACGCCGGCGGGAACCTGCATGTCCTCCTTTCGCGCCGCTGAGACGAGCAACGAGCAACGAGCGATGAGCGATGAGAGCCACGACTCGTTGCTCGTTCCTCATCGCTCATTGCTGTTGCTTGACAGGCGCGGCGGGCGGGGCATATAAGGGCGGCATTCCGGGCCGCCGCCGGGGGACGGGGAACGATCGGAGCCCGGGAGGTCGGCCCCGTGGCCATCGACCCACCGATGGGGAGCGGCACGTCAGGAGGATGAGCCATGAAGCTCAGGCGCCTCGCGTGGATGGTCCTCGCCCTCGCCAGCATTTCTTCCCTTTTCGCCGGGCCATCCGTATTTGCGGCTGACGCCGAGCCCCTGAGGCGCGTGGAGTTCGTCTCCGGCGGCCTCGTGCCGACGGTGGCCAACGTGCCGCTCTGGATCGGGAAACCGCTGGGCTACTTCGCCGAAGAGGGGCTCGACCCCAACTTCTTCTTTGCCCGGGGCGGTACCGAGGTGGCCCAGGCGATCCTCACCGGGCAGGCCGTCATGGGGATCCCCACGGTTGACCCGATGCTCATCCCCGCCTCCCGGGGTGTGGAGGTGGGGCTGGTGGGCGTCTACCTCTACTTCCAGAAGAACATCTATCAGATCGCGGTGCCGAAGGAGAGCCCCATCACGGAGATCGGGCAGCTCAAGGGGAAGCGCATCGGGGTCATCAGCTTCGGCAATCCCAGCGAGCTGTATGCCAAGGCCGCCCTGCGGGAGGTGGGCGTGGACCCGACGGAGGCCACCTTCCTTCCCCTGGGCGTCCAGGAGCAAGCCGGGGCGGCCCTCCGGTCGGGGCAGGTGGATGCCATCAGCAACGTGGACTTCACGTTCATCGCCATCGAGAGCGCGGGCATGCCGCTGCGGGTCCTCCAGCCCCCGCCCCTCCTGGCGAAGCTCTTCGGGCAGCCGTTGGCCGTCCGCCGAGACAGCCTGCGGGACGACCGGAGAACGGTGGCGGGGTTGGCCCGGGCCGTGGCCAAGGCGACGGTCTTCACCCTCGCCAATCCCGAGGCCGCCGTCCGGGTGCACTGGAAAATGTTCCCCGAGTCGCGGCCCAAGAACAAGGCGCCGGCGGAGGCCCTGAAGGACGCGCTCAAGATCCTCGCCTCGCGGGCGAAGGTCTGGAGCATCGACGATGCCCCGATCCACAAGTGGGGGTACTTGGACCCGGGCCGATGGGACCCGATGGTGCGCTTCCTCGGGCTGGAGGGAAAGGTCAAGGACCCGCAGCGGTTCTTCACCGATGCGCTGCTGGACGAGATCAACCAGTTCGATGAGGCCAAGATCCGCGAGCAGGCCCGCGCCTTTCGGCCCGCGGACTGACGACGGCAGGAGGAGGACCGATGCGGCGCTGCCTTCCTGGGCTGATGGCGGTCTTGGTGATGGCGGTGTGGGCCTTGGGTGGCTGGGGGTTGGCGCTCGCCGGCGAGGCCGGCATGGCCACCGTGCGGGTGAACGTGTTTCCGGGCATCGCGAACCTCGGCCTCTACGCCGCCCAGGCGCAGGGGATATTCGGCAAGCGGGGGCTGAACGTACCCGTGGAGTTCACGCCCAATTCCCAAGCGCAGCGCGAAGGCCTGGCGGCCGGGAAGTTCGAGATCGCGCACGCCGCGGTGGACAACGCCATCGCCATGGTGGAAGTGGCGAAGGCGGACGCGGTCATCATCCTGGGGGGGGACAACAGCCTGAACGATCTGTACGTGCAGCCGGAGATCGCGTCGATCCCCGATCTGCGGGGGAAGACCGTGATCGTGGATGCGCCCAACACCGCCTATGCCCTGCAACTCTACAAG
>DASPOZ010000222.1:0-8664 GCA_035625755.1 Candidatus Sulfotelmatobacter sp. | reverse complement strand
TCATCGCGGTGGGGCCCCCGGCGCGCCGGTGGGCGGCGCAGGCGGCGCGGGCGGGGCGGCGGGGGCGGGGGGGAATGCCGGGGCGGGGACGGCCGGGGGCGCGGCCGCCGGCGCCCCGCCCCCCCCGAAGGCCTCGCCCGTGCCCGAGAAGAACAGCTCCACGTCGGGGCGCGGCCGCTCCACCGTCTTCACCAGGCGCGGCGTGATCGCCACCAGCACGTCGGTGCGGGTCTTATCCGTGTTGACGTCGGAGAACATGCGGCCGATCAGCGGCAGGTCCCCCAGGAACGGGATCTTCTGGATGTTCTCGGTGTCGCTGTCCTGGTACAGGCCGCCCAGGACGCGCGTCTCCCCGTCCCGCACCTTGATGAACGAGTCCAGGTTGCGGGTGTTCACGACGGGTTGCAGGGTGCCCCCGATGGGGGCCCCCACGGCGGAGATCTCGAAGTTGATCTCCACGGTCACCTCGCCGTTCAGGTGGATGGTGGGGGTCAGGGTGATCTTGAGGCCGAGGTCCCGATACTCCACGCGCGTCTCGGTGGTGGTCACCGCCCCGCTGGGGAGCGTGGGCGTGGACCCCGAAACGCCGGCCGTGGCCGGCACCGAGGAGAGCTGGGAGATCTGGAACGGCCGGCGCTCGCCGATGAGGAGGCGGGCCTTGGCCCGGTCCATCACGCGGATGGTGGGGTGGGCCAGGATCTTGGTGCTGCCCTGGTTCTTCAGGAGGTTGAGGGTCAGCGTGGGGTTGGTCACGGTGAGGATGCCGCCCCCGAAGAAGCTGGTGAACCGGAACTGGTTCAGGGTCGTGGTGGTGGGAAGGGTCAGGGTGGCGGTGAGCGACTGGCTGAACTGGATCCCCAGGTCCTGGAGCCGGGTGCGGTCCACCTCCATGACCTCCACCTCGATCTCCACCTCGGCGCCGCCCCGGTCGTTGGCCTCCAGGAGCTTGCGGACCAGCTCCAGCTTCTCCCGCGTGTCCCGCACCACCAGGGCGTTCAGCTTCTCGTTCACGAAGACCTGGCGGGTGTTCAGGATGGTCCGCAGGAGGTTCACGGCCACGCGGGCGTCGGCGGTGGTGAGGTAGAAGGTCTTCACGAACAGCTCGTCGTACTGCTGGCGCTTGCCCGGGTTGTCCGGCACCACCACCACGGTGTTGGGGGCCACCTGCTTGGCGAAGTAGCGGTTGGCGGTGAGCATCAGCCGGAAGGCCTCGCGGATGGGGAGGTCCCGGAAGTTGGCCGTGATGCGCTTGGGTCCCACCGCGTCGTCGGTGAGGATGTTCACGCCCGAGATGCGGGCGTAGACATCCAGCACCTCCTTGATGTCCGTGTCGCGGAAGCGGAGGGTCACCGGCTTCTCGGGGAAGAGGCCCAGCGACTCGCCGTCGGCGGCGGGGGCGGCCTTGGCCAGGGCGGCCCTGGCCTCCGCCAGGACCGCCTGGGCCTCCGGCAGGTCCGGCACCAGCGCTAAGGCGGCCTCGGCCTCCGCCACCGCCTCCTGGGCCCCCCCCTTGGCTAGCAGGGCCCGCGCCCGGGTCACGGCCTCCGCGGCTTTGGCCTGGCCCGCGATGCGGCTGAGGGCCAGGCGGGAAGCGGCGTTCTCGGCGTTGTAGCTCAGGGACCGCTCGTAGAGCGCCTTGGCCTCGTCGAGCTGTCCGGCCTGCTCCCGGGCCTCCCCCTGCCGCTGGTAGGCGATGGAGGCCTCGGTGAGGGCGCGCAGGAGGCCGGCCCTCACCTCGGGGTCGGACCGGTTCCGCTGGACCGCCTCCAGATAAAAGGCCACCGCCTCGTCCCACCGGCCCGCCGCCTCCAGGGCGGCGCCCTGCGGCAACTGGGCGGCGCACGCGGCCAACGTCAGGGCCACCCCCAGGGGCGCGAGGACGCTCAGGCCCCGCGCCGCACCAACGCCCGTCATCCTGCCCGCCATCGCAACCTTCCTGCCGCCCTAGCAAGCTGCTGAAAAAGGCCCATCTTTCCATTGCGGATTGCGGGTTGCGGAATCCGCGCGCCGCCCTGCACCTGGACCTTTTCGAGCAGCCTGGGCAAAAGAGGGTTTTTCAGCATTGGGCTAGTGCTGGGTCGCCCCGCCGGAGGTCGTCAGCACCAGACGCACTTCCTTCTGCCCGTTGGGCTGGCTCACCACCACCGCGTCATCGCCCACGTCCTTCACCAGGAAGCGTGACCGGATCACATCGTGCTTCTTGACGCTCAGGACGTCGTTGCCGTCCGCGATGAACGCCACGGCCTGCCCGTCCTCCTGCATCACCGCCACCAGCCGGAGCTTGTGCGCCTCCTCCAAGAACGGATCGGGGGGCGGCGCGGCCGCCGCGGCCGCCCCCTTGGGGGGCGGGGGCGGCGGCGGGGGCGCCGCCACCGAGGCGAACAGGTTCTTTCCCTCGGCCGTCAAGGGGGGCAGCGGGCGCTCCAGGAGATCCAGCCGGAGCGTCGGGGGCGGGGCGCCCTCCTGGGCGGTGGCGGCGCGGCCCCCGGCCCCCTTCCGCCCGGGCGCGGAGGGCTTCACGGGTCTCGCCCCCGCTGCCCCGAGGGCCCCAGGCCTGTTTCCGCCCTCGGACGTCGCCTCCGTCGAGGGAGGGGCGGCGGCGGGCGCCGGGTCCGGCTGGGTGAGACGCCAGTAGAGCGCCCCGGCCCAGACCACGAGCCCGGCCACCAGCACGATCACCTGCGTCCGCTTGTCCCAGCGCATACCCCGGTTCCCTGTTCCCGGTCCCCGGTTCCCGGCGCGATGACCGGGAACCGTGAACCGGGAACCGTGAACGCTTACCGGAAGTAGCCGGCCAGGGTGAGCTGCATCGCCACCTGGGTGGTGCGGGCCGTTCCGCGTTGCTCCGCCAGGGCCATCCGCTCCACCACCAGGTAGCGCCGGCGCTTCTCCAATTCGTGGAGGAAGCGGCGCAATTGTCCATACGGCCCCTCCACCCCCAGGGTGAGCCGCACGCGCAGCAGGTCCACGTCCTTCATCGGCTCCGGCTGGTAGTTGACGGAAGGCAGCTTCAGGGACAACGTCGCCGCCAGGCGCGTGAGCTCCCCGGCCAGTTGGACCAACCGGTTCCGTTCGGGAAGTTCCTCCCGGTAGGCCTCGACCTGCCCGAGCGTGCGGAGCTGCGCCTCCAGGGCCTTGCCCTGGCCCTGGAGGGCGCGGATCTTCCGCTGCAGGGCCAGGAGGCGCTGCTGCTGCGCGCGCTGCGCCGCCATGAGGGGCTGGACCAGGAGCGCGTAGCCGGCCACGTTGCCGGCCACCGCCAGGGCCAGGGCGGCCCCGGCGATCCACTGCCACCGCGCGAACCGCATCGCCATCAGCCCTGCGGGCCCTCGCCCCGCAAACCGTCCGGCACGTACTGGAGCCGTAGGGCGAAATCCTGCAGGCCCGCGCCCTCCGCCGCGCCCCGGGTCTGCTCGCTGTGCCGGAGCAACTGGACCTCCCGGAAGGATTCGCGCTGCTCCAGGAGCGCGATGAAGGCCGTCAGGTCGGCGAAGGCCCTGGCCTGGCCCTGGAGCGTCACCGTGCCCGAGGCGGGGTCGGGCTGGATGGCGGTGAGCCCCACGTTGGGGGGGAGGGAGGCCTCCAGCTCCATGAGCAGGCCGGTCCAGGGAAAGGCGGCGGCCACCAGGATCTCGTTGTACGCCGTCATCTGTCCCGGCAGCGCGGCCAGCGCCCCCCGCGTCTCCGCCGGCACCTCCCCGGCATGGGCGGCCTCCAGCCGCCGCGCCTCCGCCTCCAGGGCCCGCAGGCGGGCCTCCGCCGGCACGGTGGAGCGCGCCAGCGAGCGGTAGTAGAGGCCCTGGGCCGTGGCGGCCGCCGCGACGGCGAGCGCGGCGCCCACCCAGCAGGCGACCCCCCACCGGCCCCCGGGACGATTCCCCTCGCGCGCCAGGTTCAGATCCAGCCGCATCGTCAGCTACCGTCCAACGTCCAACGTCCAACGTCGAACGTCCAATGCTCCGCCTCCAACGCGAGTGGTGAGAGGCGCCGGTAGCATGCTCCCACCACGGCCGGCCCTCGGTCCTCGGTGTTTAGCCTTCGGCGGCGGTGACCCGGTTGGCCTCGGCCAGGGTGGTCACGCCATCGAACGCCTTGCCCAGGGCCGCCTCGCGCAGGAAGACCGTCCCCGCGGCCTTGGCCGCGGCCCGGATCTCGGACGCCGGGCGGCGGGCCACGATGAGTTCGCGGATGGTGTCGTTCATCTCCACCAGCTCTCCCACCACGGTGCGGCCCTTGAAGCCGGCGCCGTTGCAGGCGGCGCAGCCCGCGCCTGCGTACACCCGCCGGCCGCCCAGGGCGGCCGGATCCAATCCCGCGGCCGCCAGGGCCTCGGGGTCCGGCCGCACCGGCGCCCGGCAGCCCGGGCAGATGGTGCGCACCAGACGCTGGGTGAGGACGTGGTTCAGGGCCGAGACGAAATTGTAGGGTTCCAGGCCCATGTGGATGAACCGGCCGATGACGTCGATGATGTTGTTGGCGTGCACCGTGGTGAAGACCAGGTGCCCGGTGAGGGCCGCCTGCACCGCGATCTGGGCGGTCTCGGCGTCCCGGATCTCGCCCACCAGGATGCGGTCCGGGTCGTGCCGCAGGATGCTGCGCAGCCCGCGGGCGAAGGTGAGGCCCTTCTTCTCGTTCACGGGGACCTGCACCACGTTGCGCAGGCGGTACTCGATGGGATCCTCGATGGTGATGATCTTGTCCTGCCCCGTGTTGATCTCCGAGAGGGCGGCGTAGAGGGTGGTGGTCTTGCCCGAGCCGGTGGGGCCGGTGACCAGGACCATGCCGTGGGGGCGCAGGCTGGCCCGGCGCAGGCTGGCCAGGTCCTCCGGGGCGAAGCCCAGCAGGTCCAGGCGCAGTTCGGCCAGTTCCTTGGTGATGGCCTCCTTGTCCAGGATCCGGATCACCGCCGATTCGCCCGCCGCCGAGGGCAGGATGGAGACCCGGAAGTCGATGGCGCGGCCCTGCACGCTGGCCTTGAACCGCCCATCCTGGGGGATGCGCCGCTCGGCGATGTCCAGCTCGGCCATGACCTTGATGCGCGAGAGGATGGGCTCGTGGAACGGCTTCCCGATGGGCTCCAGGGCGGGGGCGAGCAGGCCGTCCACCCGGTACTTCACCTGCAGGGCGTTGTCCTGCGCCTCCAGGTGGATGTCCGAGGCGCGGCGTTCCAGGGCGTTGAGGATGATGGAGTCCACCAGGCGGATGACGGGGGAGTCGTCCCCCTTCAGCTTCTCCAGCGTGATCTGGTCCGCCTCATCGGCCTCGGGGAGCACGGCCGGCATGAAGTCCGCCGCCAGGTCCCGCAGGATGGGCTGGGAGGTCTCCACGCCGCGGAGGGCCCGCAGGATGGCGGGGCGCGGGGACACGTGCAGGTCCACCTCGGGGCCCAGGGTCTCCCGGATGCGGTCCAGCAGGAACAGGTCGCCGGGGTCGGCCACCGCCACCTGCGCCCGCCCGCCGACATAAGCGAAGGGGAGGAACGGGCCCTTGAGCATCGCCTCGGGGGGGAACCGGTCCACCAGCGCGGGATCGGGGATCACGCCGGCCAGGTCCACCGTCGGGAGGGCGTGCAGGAGGCTGTAGGCGCGCGCCAGGTCCTCCTCGCCGAGCGCCCCCTCGTCCACCAGGGTTCGGCCCAGGCCGCCCCCCCGACCGTTACGCCGGGCCAGCGCCGCCTGGAGCCGGTCGGCGCGCACGAGCCCCTCCGCCAGGAGCACCTCCGCCAGGCGCGGGCGAGACCGCAGGGCGGGCGATTCCGTCGCCATCTCAGCTCCTCAGCAACGAGCAACGAGCAATGAGCAATGAGGGACGGGGCGCATTCCAGCCCTCGGTTCCCCGGGGCGTCTTACGACTCATTGCTCGTTGCTCATTGCTCATCGCTCAGTGACCAGCGATCAGCGGGGCGGCGCCGCCCCGTAGATCTGGAAGATGGGCAGGTACATGACGATCAGGATGGTCGCCACCAGCAGGCCCATGGTCACCATGATGAGCGGCTCGATGAGGGCGGCCATGGCGGCCAGGCGCGTCTCCGTTTCTTCGCCGAAGAAGTCGGCCACGTTGATGAGCATGTCCTCCAGATTTCCGGTCTGCTCCCCGACGGCCAGCATCTCCACGGCCAGGTCGGGAGCGGCGGCGGTGCCCTCCAGGGCCGTGGCCAGGGGCGTGCCGGCGGCCACCACGGGGGACACGCCCTGAAGCCGGCGCTGGATGTGGCGATTGTCCACGGCGCCCACGGCCACCGGCAGGGCCTGCATCATCGGGATGCCGCCGCCCAGCACCATGGCCAGCGTCCGGCAGAACTGGGTGAGGGCGTAGCGCCGCATCACCTCGCCGGCCCAGGGGATCCCCAGCAGGATCCGGTCCCGCAGCAGGCGGCCGGCCTCCGTCCGGGCGCCGCGCCAGGCCGCCGCCGCCGCCGCGGCCGCCCCCGCCACGAGGAGCAGGAAGTGCGTGCGGACGGCGGCGGCCACCGCCAACAGCGCCCGCGTGGGCGCGGGCATCGCCCGGCCCAGGTCTTCGTAGAGCCCGCTGAAGCTGGGAACAACGTATGTGACCAGGAAGGTCACCACGCCCAGGGAGAGCAGCAGGAGCACCAGCGGGTAGGTGAGGGCGTTCACCACGCGCCGCCGCAGGGCCACGAGCTGCTTGAGGACGATGATGTAGCGGCCCAGGGCGTCCGCCAGGGTGCCGCTGCGCTCGCCGGCCCGCACGGACGCCACCAGGATGGGCGGGAAGACCGCCGGCTGGCGCTCCAGCCCACCGGAGAGAGCCGCGCCGGCCTTGACCTCCTCCCGGACCGCGGCCAGGGCCTGGCGCAGCCGCGGCTGGTGGGCGCGCTTCGCCAGCAGCTCCAGGGACATGGGGATGGGGAGGCCGGCCCGTGTCAGGGCCAGGAGTTCCTGCGTGAAGATCAGCAGGTCTTTGGGCCCGACGCGCCGGAAGACCGTGGGATGGCCCAGCGCCGGGAGACGCACGCCCCGGCCCTGCGGGGCGATCTCGAAGATGTAGTAGCCCTGGCCCTCCAGCTGGTCCTTTAGGGCCTCCGCGGTGGCCGCCTGCCGCTCTTCGCGGAGGACGGCCCCGGTGGTGGTCCCCAGCGTACAATGGAATGTTTGCATGCCTTCCTAGCCGCCACTCCTCGCCTAGGTAAGTTGATAGGTTACACAGGGAACTTACCTCCTGGCAAGACGAAAATCGGTGTGCCGTGGCCCATAGGGGGTTGCATCCCGGCGCGCTGGTTTGCTATGGTTTGCCAGGCCCAGTGGGTGCCGGCTCTTTGGGCCCGCCGTCCCGGGGGCTTTAGCCCTTGACGCGCGGGGTGGCGCCATAGTAATTATTCGTCCGGAACGTTTGTAAAAATCGGGACTTCGCCGGGGTCGGGGGTCGCAGGTGGCGGACGAGGAACTGAAGGCGCGGGAGGGCGAGGGACGCCCGGAGGAGGCGCCGAGTTCCCTCTGGTCCCGGCGCGATTTCTTCTCCCTGGCCGGCTGGGCCGGGGTGTTGGCGGCGCTGGGGGCGTCCCTGGTGGGGTTCGCCCGCTTCATGTTCCCCCGGGTCCTCTTCGAGCCGACCCCCGTCTTCAAGGCCGGCTATCCGGACGAGTATCCGGTGGGCACGGTCAGCGAGCGCTGGAAGCGCGATCAGCGCGTCTGGATCGTGCGCGAGCCGGACGGCTTCTACGCGCTCCTGGCCATCTGCACCCACCTGGGCTGCACCCCCAACTGGCTCCAGCAGGAGAACAAGTTCAAATGCCCCTGTCACGGGAGCGGCTTCAAGCGGTCCGGGATCAACTTCGAGGGCCCGGCGCCGCGGCCCCTGGAGCGCATCAAGATCGCCCTGGCCGACGACGGCCAGCTGCTGATCGACAAGAGCGTGAAGTTCCTCCGCGAGAAGGGCGATTGGGGGAAGCCGGGGTCCATCCTGAAGGTCTAGCCCCCTCGGCCCTCAGCCCACAGTCCCCATTCTTCCGTCAGGAGATCGTTGCATGCCTACGCTGAAGGAGCGCCTGCGCGAGCTTCCCCGCAAGGTCGCCCAGTCGGACGTGTGGCGCTCGGCGCTCCGGCACGGCTACGAGGATACGCCCCGGAACCGGGTGCTGATGATCATGGCCAACGTCTGGCTGCACCTGCACCCGCCCAAGATCCGGCGGCACGCCCTGCGCATCCGGTTCACCTGGTGCATGGGGGGGCTCACCTTCCTGATGTTCCTGGTCACGGTGGTGACGGGCGTGGTCCTCATGTTCTACTACCGCCCCGTGGCCGAATACGCCTACTCGGACATGAAGTACCTCCAGTTCGACGTGCCCTTCGGCATGATCGTCCGCAACATGCACCGGTGGGGCGCCCACGCCATGGTGATCACCGTGTGGCTGCACATGTTTCGGGTGTTCATGACCGGCTCCTACAAGCCGCCCCGCGAGTTCAACTGGGTGGTGGGCGTCATCCTGCTCACCCTCACCCTGTTGTTGAGCTTCACCGGCTACCTCCTGCCGTGGGACCAGCTCTCCATCTGGGCGGTGACCGTCGGCTCGAACATGGGCCGCGCCACACCGCTTCTCGGGCACGAGGGACCCGGCCACGAGCTGATCCCCGGATTGAACAACGTGTACGACGCGCGCGCCTTCCTCTTCGGCGGCGGCGAGATCGGCCCGCACACGCTGCTCCG
>DASPOZ010000221.1:0-8521 GCA_035625755.1 Candidatus Sulfotelmatobacter sp. | reverse complement strand
GGAGCCGCGTGTGGGGCGGGAGGCCCGCGCACCAGCGGGCGATGGCCTCCCAGATCTCGTCGCGCGAGCACTCCCGCATGTCCACGGCCACGAACCGCCGCCGCGAGAACAGGCCGCAGCGGACCTCGAAGACGATGCGGTCGCGGAGGCTGCGTGGGGTAAGATCCAGGAGGCCGGCCAGCAGGGAGGCCTGGCGCCGGTCCCGGTAGTTCAACAGCAGGAGGGCCCCGAGGACCGGGCCCACCGTCGTTGCCAACATGAGGATCACGCCGCTCGCTTGCCGGAAGACGTCCATCATCGTTGCTCCTTCCGGGTGTTGCCCTGCCGGGCCGCCGCGGCCCGCCGAATCGCCTCTCGTGTCTGGTGGGATGCCGACCGCGCTGCCGGGCCTGGCAGGCCTCTGCGCCCGCACATCCCTTGACGCCCCGCCTACCCACCGTTATGATGTATGTCGGTTAGAGTGTAGCGCGACCGCATTAACCTGTCAAATGGTATTTGCAGGTTAGTCCCTCCGCCACGGACCAGGACGTGCGGGGGTGGGATGCCCATGGAAAAGATGCGCTTCAAATTCACCGGGGGGCGGCTCTGCCTGGACTACATCAATACGCTCCGCCGTCGGCTCACCGACCATCCGCACGAACTCCTGAGCACCTATGCTGACCTAGTGGCGTGGTGCCGGGAGGCCGACGCCCTCACGGCGCAGGAGGCGCGGGCGCTGCTGCGGCAGGCGAAGCGGCGGCCGCGGGACATGCAGGCCGTGGTGCGGCGCGCCGTCGCGATACGAGAGGGGCTCTACCGCATCGTGACGGCTGTGGTGGCGAAGAGGCCGCCCGCGCCGGAAGACATGGCGGTCCTGAACGCGGCGCTGGGCAAGGCGTCGGCCGCGGCGCGCGTCGTTCCAAGGGGGGATGGATTCGCTTGGTCGTGGGCCGAGGGCCCGGATGGGCTGGATCGGCCGCTCTGGCCCGTGGTGCGGTCGGCCGCGGCGATGCTGACGTCTGACGATCTGGGCGCCGTGCGGAAGTGTGCCGCGGCCAATTGCGCCAGGGTGTTCATGGACCAGAGTCGGAACCGGAGCCGCCGGTGGTGTGACATGAAGGTCTGCGGCAACCGGGCCAAGGCGCGCCGCCACTACCGGCGCCGCAGGGCCAGCCGGTGAGGTACCGCGAGGCGTTGCGCGGAGGTAGACCCAGGGGCGCGGGGCCCGGCGAGCCGCCGATGGCGCCCTCGGAGGCCCGGGAGACCCGGCGGGTATGCCCGGCCAGGGCGCCGGCGGCGTAGCAGGGCTTCGGCGGCTTCCGGCCGCGGGGGCGCTCCCTCAGCTCGCCCGGCGGAACCCACCACGTGGCCAGCAGGATCAGGCCGGCTCCGTGGGGCCGGAGGTGATGGCCAGGACCAGGGCGCCGCCCGGGCTGGTCACGGTGTGCACGCAGCCGGGCGGGCGGCGCGCGTAGTTGCCGGCGGTGCAGGCCCCGGTATCGTCCACCACACTGCCCTCCAGGACGAAGATCTGCTCGTCGCCCACGTGCCGGTGGCGCGGCACGGTGGCGCCCGGGGCGTACCGCACCAGGATGGCCTTGTGGCGCCCGTCCGGATCCTCCCAGAGCACCTTCCAGAACACGCCGGGGCGCCGCTCGATCCAGGGGATCGCGTCCACGGCAACGAAGAGGCTGGTGGGTGGGCCGGTCATCGTCCTCCTCCCTCGGCCTCTCTCACGAGCGGGGCGCGGGGCGAGAGTCTTCTCCATGCCGCGGGCGCCTGGGCGGGCTGGGCCGCCCTCAACCGCGCCGGGCGAAGGCGCCTCGCAGGATGGGCCCCTGGCACGCCAGGACGCCGAGGATGGCCAGGCCGCCCCCTCCCAACTGGCTCGGCGCCAGCCGCTCGCCCAGCACGAGCCACGAGAGGAGGACGCCGAACACCGGGATCAGATTGCTGAAGACCGCCGTGCGGCCCGCGCCCAGCCGCCGGATGGCCAGATTCCACCAGAAGAACGACACCAGGCTTCCCAGGAACGTCAGGTACGCCAAGGCGCCCCAAGCCTCGGCCCCCGCGGCGCGGAGGGCGTTCCAGGGGCGTTCGGCCAGCGCCAGCGGCAGGAGCGCCGCGGTCCCAATGCCCATCCCGAACACCAGAGTGGCCACGGCCGAGAGGCGGCGCATGGCCACCTTCGAGATGTACGAGTAGATCCCCCAAGCGATCCCGCCCACCAGGAAAAGCAGGTCGCCGAGGGGGGCCCCCGCCCCCGCGGCGATGCGCTCGGGCCGGACCACCAGGAGCACCCCGACCAGGCAGAGAAACATCCCGAGGACCTGCCGCCCGGTCACCGGTTCGCGTCCCAGGCGGGCGGCCAGGATGATCGTCCAGACGGGGCTCGTGGTGGTCGGGATGATGGCGCCGTGGGCCGCTGGCGCGAATATCAGCGCCAGGAAGAAGAGGGCATGGTTCAGCGTGATCCCGAGGATCCCCACCCAAAGCAGCACCCAGAGGTCCGCCCGGCGCAGCGAGCTGAAGGGCGGGATCTCCCGCCGGAAGGCGGCGGCCAGGATCAGCCCGGCCACGCCGTAGCGGAACACGCCTATGCTGAGCGGCGGGAAGTCCCGGAGGGCGATCTTTCCCGCCACGGCCGTTCCTCCCCAGAAGACCGTGGTGAGGAAGACCAGCAGATACGTCCTGCCGAGAGGGGTCTGCGGTGGCGCGGCGCCTGCGGCGGGCATCGAACGTCAGCCCGCCGCGGTTGGCCATGAGAAGCGCTCCGGAACGCGCCACACTTCACCGAGCCAGCCGCCCATCATTCCCCCGTGGTTTTTTCCGTCCATCGTCGCCGGTCCCCGCGTGCGATGCCGCCCCGCACCGGACCATCCGATGGGCCTAGCAGGCTGCTGAAAAAGGCCCATCTGCGGCGTTGGCGCGCTCGCGCACTCCCTGCGGCGTACCCGGCGTACGCCTCAGTCGGCGCATCGCGCCCCGCCTTGCATCTGGACCTTTTTGAGCAGCCTGCGGGGAGTCGGTGTGGGGCGGGCTGCTGAAAAGGGGCCAATTTCTCTCCCCGCTGCCTCGGCTGCAGCGGGTGGGCTGCGACGTGCCTGCACGCCCATTCCGCATTCCGCAATCCGCAATGGGGCGCGCCGCCTTGCGTCTGGACCTTTTTGAGCAGCCTGCGCAAGAGCAGGTTTTTCAGCAACGTCTTAAGCCTTTTGGTAGGTTGTTCCGAGGGTGAGAACGCGCGCCGCACCCGCGCCGCCCCGCGCGACGAGCGTCCGAGAACATAGCAGACGGCCTGACGGATGTCATGGACAGTCCCAGGTGGCCGGCCTACATTTTAGGCCACGTGAGGGGAATGCCGGAGGTGGGCAAGGCGAATGCCGTCCGGTGCCTCCGGCTCCTCGCGCGAGGCTGCTAGCGCCGGGATCGCACGCGCCCGTGCAAGAGCGGGTCCGGGGCGGCCCGGGCGGAGGGAACCGTAGCGGAGACACACGCTTCGGAAGCCAGGCAGTACCGCTAGCAGACAGGGCGGGGCGCGCGCGGAAGGTGCCCGGCGCGGCGAACCGAAGCCTCGAAGGAAGAGGCGGCCGGGAGAGCAAGCCGGCAGGCGGTGATCGTCGCAAAGGGTAGGCGAGGGCTCTGCCCTGATCTGTTTTCTGGACTTCGCGTCCACTTCGCAGCAGCGAACACTCACGCATTCATCCCGTCCCCAAGCGGCCTCCGCGGAGTTTCCGCTCCCGGGAAGCATTCTTTCGCGATCCCGGCAGGCGCACGGCCTCGCCGGCTGCGATCCCGTTCTCACTTCGCGTGGCCCGCTCAGGCCCTGCGGAGTCCCCGGGACCGGTGAGGAAGGCAGGTGACGGTGGCGGGTTGGATGTCCCAACGGCGCCTCGTCCTCAAACCGTGCGTTGTTGAGGAGTTAGAGGGACGCCCCCTGATGGGCCGTGGAAGGCCGGCCCCAGGCCGAGCGTGCGAACAATCTATGGCCCGGCGCCCTCATGGGCCGTGCTGGCCTAACTCATCGGAAATACGGCGAGGCGATGTAGACGTCTAGGATCCAGCCGGGTGGCCCCGATGGCATCGGAAATGCTACCCGCACGGGCTACTTACCCACCACCACCCACCTTCAACAGCATCAACGCCGGACGCCTCCGGTGCCACGCGCGGCACGGGAAGGGGTACTTCATGGGGGGGACCCAGCAGTCCACCGCCCCGGACTTTCACGGCAGCATCAGCCGCCGCCTCACGGTCCTCTCCGCCCTGTTCCTCGTCCTGGTCATCATCGTCGGGGGCCTCTCCGTTCTCAAGGCGCGCCACATCGGGACTCTCCACGACGAGAGCGAGGAACTGGACAGCCACAGCCAGTCCCTCGACCATCTGCAGAACGCCATCTCCCATCTCCGGGCCGAGGCCCAGGATGCCCTCTTCCTGGGGCGGGGCCGGGACGACCCGAATCTCCGAGCCATTCCCCCGCAGATCCGGGGAGAGTGGGAAAGCTTCACGAAGATGCATTTCGCCGCCGACCGCCCCTGGGCCAAGGAGACCGCAGCGGAACACGCCCTCTACCGGCGAACGGAAGAGAGGCTGGAGCATTTTCTCGCCCTCGCGGGGTCGGTATCGGCCGCAGGGTCCGGCCCGGCGGCCACGCAGAACCGGCTCGCCGCGATGCTCCATGCCGAGACCCATGGCCTGGAGGCGGACCTGCAGCGGATCGATGCCGCCCACCACGCCATGATCGCCGAGCGCGAACGGGCGGCGAAGGCGGACCTGGATTTCATCCTCTGGACCTACGTGGCCTTCGTGATCCTCGGCGGCATGGCCGTGGCCGGTGGGAGCATCCTCTTCGTGCGGCGCATGGCGGTGCCGCTGCGCCGCCTCAACGCGGCCGCCGAGGACGTGGCCCAGGGGGCGTTCGAACGCCGGGTGCCGGTCACCTCTCGGGACGAGATCGGCAGGCTGGCGCAAACCTTCAACCGCATGGCCGAGGCCCTCTCCGAACGGGACGCCCAAGTGCGACGGCGGGCCCAGGAGATGGAGGCCCTCCATCGGGTCGGCACCGAGGTCTCCTCCCTGCTGCACATCGATCGCGTCATCACATCGGTGGTGGAATCCGCGCGGGGCCTGTTCGGGGCGGACGGCGCCGGCCTGGCCCTGGCCGACGGGCCGGCGCAGGAGATTCGCTGGACCGTCTTCGCGGGCGGCCGCCCGGAGGCCTTCAAGGAGATCCGCCTGCGGCCCGGGGAGGGCGTCGCCGGCCGGGTGGTGGCCACCGGAAGCCCGGTGATGGTGGAAGACGCGTTAGGGGATCTCCCCCTCCGCCCGGAGGCCTACCCCATCCTTTCGGCCGAGGGGTTGCGGGGGGCCCTGGCGGTCCCCCTGCGCCGGGGCGACCGGGTACTGGGCGCCCTCATGGTGGCCTACCGGGCCCCGCGCCGCTTCGCCGAGAGCGAGGTGGTCCTCCTCTCGAGCTTCGCGAACCAGGTGGCGGTGGCCATGGACAACGCTGAGCTGTACGGCCAGGTCCATGCGCTCCAGCGGGTGGGCATGGAGATCTCTTCCCTGCTGGATCCGGAGCGCATCCTGCAGACCGTCGTCACCAGCGCGCGCGCCGTCCTCCGGACCGATGCGGCCGCCATCTGCCTCCTGCGGGATGGAGGCCCCCACCTCGATGTCCAGGCGGTCGCCGGCCCGTGGGAAGAGATCATGGGCCCCCGCCCCGCGGACTGCTGCAGCGACCTTGCCGGGGACGGCAACGCCTGCCTGCGCTGCCACGAGGGCCACGCGGCGCGGAACGTGGCGCATCTCTCGGCGCCGCTGCGCAGGGGCGACCAGGTGCTGGGCGCGCTGTGCGTGGGCAGCGCCCCCCCCCGGACCTTCGGGGAGGCGGAACGGAACCTGCTGGGCGGCCTGGCGGCGCAGGCCGCCATCGCCATCGAGAACGCCCGCCTGGTGGAGGCGACCCGCGGGGTGGCGGCCGTGGAGGAGCGCGAGCGGCTCGCCCGCGAGATGCACGACGGCCTGGCCCAGGCCCTCGGGTTCCTGAATCTGAAGCTGGCCCTGGCGGAGCAGACGCTGGACGGCGCGCCGGCGGGGCCGACGCGGCTGGCGCTGGCCGAGATGCGCAAGGTGGCCGGCGACGCGTACGAGGAGGTCCGCCAGGCCATCTTCGGCCTGCGCACCATGGTGTCCCGCGGGCTGGGGCTGATCCCCACGCTCTCGGAGTACCTGCACGAGTTCAGCCAGTCGACGGGCCTCGACGTGAAGCTGGAGGCGCGGGAGGAGGACGGCCCCGCCCGGCTTGCCCCCGAGGTGGAGGTCCAACTCATCCGCATCGTGCAGGAGGCGCTGCACAACGTGCGCAAGCACGCCGGCGCGCGCTCCGCCTGGGTCCGTTTCTGGCGGGAGGACGAGGACCTGCTGATGGCCATCGAAGACAACGGCACCGGATTCGATCCGGGCGCGTCGCCGGGGGACGGCCGGCGGCACTATGGCCTGGCCACCATGCGGGAACGGGCCGAGTCGGTGGGCGGCGCGCTGGCGCTCCGCTCCGCCGCGGGGATGGGCACGCAGGTGGTGGTGCGGCTTCCCCTCTCGACGGCGCGGAGGGGGGCGAACGTGACGGCGGGAAGGAGAGGGCGATGGAGCGCATCCGGGTGATGCTGGTGGACGACCACGCCCTGTTCCGCAAGGGCGTGGCCAGCCTCCTGGCCACGTGTCCGGACATCGAGGTGGTGGGCGAGGCGGATAATGGGGCCCAGGCCGTGGCCAAGGTGGCGGACCTGATGCCGGACCTGATCCTCATGGACATCCAGATGCCCGAGGTGGACGGCCTGGAGGCCACCCGCCGCATCGTGGCCGCGCACCCCTACGTGAAGATCGTGATGCTCACCGTGGCCGAGGAAGACCGGAGCCTCTTCGATGCCATCAAGGCGGGGGCCCAGGGCTACCTCCTGAAGAAGATGGAGCCCGACGAGTTCCTGGCCATGGTGCGGGGCGTCTCCCGGGGCGAGGCGCCCATCTCCCGTTCCATGGCCTCCAGGATCCTGGGCGAGTTCGGCCGGCGGGTGCAGGGCCCCCAGCCCGAGGACCCCACGGCCGCCCTCACGCCCCGCGAGCGCGAGGTGTTGCAGCACCTCACCCGGGGCAGCAGCAACAAGGAGATCGCCAACGCCCTCTGCGTGAGCGAGAACACGGTGAAAAACCATCTCAAGAACATCCTCGCGAAGCTCCACCTGCAGAACCGCGTGCAGGCCGTGGCCTTCGCCCTGCGCGAGGGCATCGTGCCCGAAGAGCGGCGCGGCCCGTAGCGGGCTGCTGAAGAAGGCCTAACATCTTTCCCCGTTGCCCCGGAAGCAGCGGGCGGGCTGCGACGCACGGCCCTTCCATTCCGCATTCCGCAATCGTTGGCGCCGCCTTGCATCTAGACCTTACATGAAAATGGCTCTGCGCCGTGCCGACGTAGGGCGGCACCTCGTGTGCCGCCGCCCTCCCAGGACCCGGCGCGGGGGCAGACGAGCTGCCCCTCTACGGCGAACGTCTTGAATCCACGGAATCGCACGGCCATTTTCTTCGCAGCCTTCGCAAAGGAAAGTTCTTCAGCATCTTAGCCGGCGGCCGACGTGGGAAAGGGCCGGGAGAGCGATCCGTGGCTGTGGGGAGGGGCGTGGGATGGGCTGAGTGAAGGTCGGGGTGCTGGCGGGCGTTCTGGCCGTCCCCTGACGCATCGCGGGAACCTCCGGGGGATGTCCCGATGATCCGTTGGCGGGGACCCGGAAGCGACCCGGGCCGCGGTTGGCCGGCGGAGCGCGCAAATGAGAGGGGATGGGAATAGCCCGAAAGGGCCGGGCGGGATGGCTCATCTCCCTCACGAAAATAGGTAACCAGGGGGATGGGCAACCTTCGGGGATTCGCCTATCTTGTGCGGGAGGCGGGGCTCGGGGCGCTCAGCCGGGAGAACGATCAAGCCCTCTTCGTCGCGGGCCGGGGAAATCCCGCCGCGAACGTCCATAGCCCGGATTATTCACGAGGGTGTGTGCCACGTCCTGAGCGCCCCCTCACCCTGTCCCTCTCCCCCTCCGGGGGCGAGGGAACCAAAAATTGGTCCCTCTCCCTCGCTGAGGGAGAGGGCGGGGGTGAGGGTGTCGAGCGGCTTCATGAATAATGTGGGGTTAGAGCGGCTTTCCATGCGACCCGGCGCACGCGGTGGCGCGCGCTGCGCCTGGTGGCCGGAGGAGGCGAGACAGGGGTGGGCGGCGCGGTGGCTGCGGGCCTGCGGGCACAGGCGAGGAGTCGAGGATGCTCGCCCTGATCTTCTGGCTCTTCGGACGGCGCGCCGGACTCAAGCTCGCCGCCGCGGCTCTGCTCCTCGCCCTGACGGAGTGACCGCGGGGCAGGCATAGGGGGCCCCGCCCGTGCCGGATGGAGGGGCCACAGGCCGTGCTGTTACGCACTTGGGCGTTGCCCCCCAGCCAAGTCCATCCAGGTTAACGAGGGCCCCCGGCGGTGCCCAGGAATGGGGGTGCGGGTAGGGCCGGCGTAC
>DASPOZ010000220.1:0-10507 GCA_035625755.1 Candidatus Sulfotelmatobacter sp. | reverse complement strand
CTATGGCCTGGTTGCGTCAAGTGCATAGCCCCATTGCGGAATGCGGATTGCGGAATGCGGAATGCGAGCGGGTATCGGCCCAGACTGCTCAAGAAGGTCCAGGTGGAAGGCGGCGCGCGAGGCGCGGGGTACACACCGGAGTTTGGTCGGAGGCGGACTTAGGTCCTACGTTGCAGCCCACCCGCGGCCGGCGAGAGGCCGGCCGCGCAGGCTGCTCAAAAAGGTCCAGGTGCAAGGCGGGGCGCGACGCGCCGACTGAGGCGCACGCTGGGTACGCCGCAGGGCCACCGCTGGCGCAACGTCGCCAGCGGGAAATCATCCGAGCGCGCCAACGCCGCAGATGGGCCTTTTTCAGCAGCCTGTTAGAGGACGCCGCGCGTTCCGAGCTCGGCGAGGCGCCGTGGCCCCCAGCCGAGGTACTTCTGGTACACGTAGGCGTTGTGGTGGCCGGGGGGGCGGCAGGCCCAGCGCACGCGCGGCGGCGTGCCCGTCATCCGCCACACCGGCATCTGGAGCATCAGCTCCCCGTAGACGGCGTCCGCGACCTTCTGGAAGCAGCCCCGCTCCCACCAGTTCTCCCGGGAAAGCACTTCCTGCGGCGATTCCACACGGCCGAAGACCACGATGCCGGGGCCGCCATCGGCCATGATCTTCGCCAGGATCTCGTCCGAGGTGAGGTGGGCGGACCAGGCCTCGATCTCGGCGCGCAGGGCCCGTTCGTGCTCCGGCTGAACGCGCGCCGAGGTGGTGGCGAAGCGCGGGTCCTCCATCAGCTCGGGCCGCCCCATGATCCGGCACAGGGCCCGGAAGTTCGGATCGGTGTACGCGCCCACCACGCCCCACCCGTCCCGCAGGCGGACGAAGGTGTACGGGAACACCGCCAGGTCGTAGACGCCCGCCCGCTGCCGCACGGTGCCATCGATGTGGTGCCAGAGGAGGGTGTACTCCATGAACCGCATCAGGCCCTCGGCCGGCGTCACGTCCACCATCTGGCCCCGCCCGAACTCGTGCCGGTGGTGCAGCGCGGCCAGCAACCCGGTGGCCGCCCAGGCCCCGCCGGCGTATCCGGCCAGCCACGGGCCGGCCTTCGTGGGGACGCCCGCCGGGCCGGCCTCGGCCTCGGCCGGCTCGCCCGTGATGAACGTGAGGCCGGATGCCGCCTGGCTGGTGACATCGTGTTCCGGCATCGCCTCCGGCGCCCGGGGGCCGTAATGGCCGAGGGCCGAGATGCCCACGTAGATGAGCCCGGGGTGCTCCCCCGAGAGCTGCCGGTAGCCGATCCCCCACCCGTCCATCCGGCCGGGGGGGTAGGCTTCGATCACGGCGTCCGCCCGCCGGGCGAGCTGCCGGAAGGCATCGCGTCCCTCGGCCGACTCCAGGTTCAGCGTGACGTAGTACTTGTTTCGCCCCTCGGCGAGGTAGGCCAGCCCCTCGCCCCGGTGGGTGAACCCCGGCGGCCCCCAGGCGCGGGCCGGGTCGCCCCCGGGCGGCTCCACCTTCAGCACCTCGGCGCCCAGCTCCGCCAGGAACGCGGTGCACACCATCCCCGCCACGCTCTCCTGGGTCACGTCCACCACCAGGAGGTCCGCCAGCGCCTCGGGCTTGGCGAAGGCCCCGCGCGGGTCGTCCTCCCGCCGGATCCAGTCTTCCCAGGAGAGTTCAGTCATCGCATGCAACCGCCAAGGCCGCCAAGATCGCCAAGGCGAGATCTTGCATTCGTTCCCGTTCCCGTACCCGTTCCCGTTCCCGCCCCTCGGCGAGAGGTTCTACGCCCTACTCCACCATCCCCTCGCCCTGCCAGCCGTCGGGGGGCTTGGGGCCGCGCCGGTCGGCCCATTTGCCGATCACGCCGTGCCACTCCAGCTCCTGGATCTGCGCCGGGGTGAGGCCCAGGAGCCGCCCCAGGACGTACGCGTTGTGGAAGCCCACGGGCTTGGCGGCCCACTTGTACCGCGCCGGCGTGCCGGAGAGCTTGGGCGCCGGCCCGTGCTCTCGCATGGACCCGTAGACCGGGTCCTCCATCTCCCACACGGAGGCGCGGGCGCGCAGGTGCGCGTCCTCGGCGTGGTCCTTGGCGGTGGCCACGGCGGCGGCCCCGAACCCGTGCCGCCGGGCGGCCGCTTCGACCTCGGCGCGCGTTCGCTCCCGCGCCCAGGCCTCGATGTGCCGGTCCAGCGCGTCGGCGTGCGTCTCCGTGGCGCGGTCCGCACGGGTGGCGAAGCGCGGGTCGGCCGGCAGGTCATCCCGCCCCATGGCCCGGCAGAGCCCCGTGAAGGCCGTGTCGCTGGCGGCCACCACGGCCACGAACCCGTCGCGGCAGGCGTAGATGCCCGACGGCACGGCGGACGGATCGCGGTTGCCGCCCTGGGGACGGTTCTTTCCCGTGAGCCCGGCGTACACCCAGGTCCAGTCCATGGCGCGGAGCAGGGCCTCGCACTGCCCCACCTCCAGGAACTGCCCCTGGCCGGTGCGGTCCCGGTAGTGCAGCGCCGCCAGCACGCCCAGCGCCGAGAGGCACGCGCCGAAGTAGTCCCCGATGTACACGCCGATCTTCAGCGGCGGACCCCCGGGGAAGCCCGAGACCGCGGTGAAGCCGCTGATGGCCTGCGCCAGGGCGTCGTACGACGGCCGCGCGATGAACGGCCCCCACTGGCCGAACCCGGTGTTGGCCACGTAGATGAGCCGGGGGTTGATCTCACGGAGCTGGCGATAGCCGATGCCCCATTTGCGCTCCAGCGTGCCGCCCCGGTAGTTCTCCACCAGCACGTCGCACTTGGCGGCCAGCCGGCGCACCAGGTCCTGGCCCTCCGGCCGGTGCAGGTCGATGGCCACGTGGTACTTGCTGTGGTTCTGGGCGAAGAAGGCGGGCGAGACGTTCTTCCAGTAGAAGCCCTGCGGGGCCACGATGCGCATCACGTCCCCGGCCCCGGGCAGCTCCACCCGGATCACCTCGGCGCCCAGCTCCCCCAGGTAATCGGCCGTGGCCGGCCCGAAGACGATGAGGCTCAGGTCGAGGACGCGGATCCCCCGCAGGGCCTCCGGCTTGGCGAAGATCCCGGAGGCATCGAACAGCCGGGCCGTCCAGTCGAAGTAGGATTCGGACATCGCGGGTCCCGGGTCGGGCGGCAGTGGCGCCCACCGCAGAGGTTTCGCAGGTAGGTAGCATGAGCGCGCGGCAGGGTCAAAGGGTTTTTGCAGGCTGCTGAAAAAGGCCCAACAACTTTCCCCGCTGCCTCGGTGGCACCGGGTGGGGCGTTGGCGCGCTCGCGCGCTCACTGCGGCGTACCCGGAGTACGCCTCATTCGGCGCATCGCGCGCCGCCTTGCATCTGGACCTTTTTGAGCAGCCTGGGCAGGAGAAGCTTTTTCAGCGTCCTGTTAAACGCAATGCTGTTCACTGAGGGGGACGCGCCCGCGGCCTTCGACAAATCCCCCCCGTCCCCCCCTTTGCAAAAGGGGGGCGGAGGGGGGATTTCTCGCAAAGGGGGGGACGGGGGGATTTTGTCGAATGTTGGTACTCCTCTTGAGCCAATATGTGAACGGTATTGGGACTCAGGGGAACCCTGCGAGATCGGTCGGAAGAGCCAGAGACAGGGTGGATTGTGGTGCGGCCGGCCGGGTGGCCCGCGGTCGTCGGCGGGCCACCCGGCCGGTCCGGTGGGCTTAGTTCTGGGTGGGCGCGTAGAGCGCCTTCGCCTTCTCGGCCACGGAGGCGAAGGTCTGCTGGATCTCGCGGGCCGTCTGCTCGGCCGTGGCCTGCACGCGCTCGGCGGAGCGGGCGATGGCCTGCGCGTTCCCCTCCACGAGCTTGAAGGCCTTCTGCGTCCGCTCCGTGCCCTCCAGCAGGCTCTTCTGGTACCAGGCGAAGGGATCCTTCTGCCACACGTCCCCCTCGCCCTGCCGCTGCAGCCAGTAGGCCTGCCCTTCCTTCACGGCCTCCACCGCCGAGGCCTGCAGCTCCGCGAAGAGCCGGGCCCCCTCCTTGGCCGTATTGGCGGAGAGGTCTGCCAGGTCGCGAAAGACCTTCTGGTTGGCTTCCGCCCAGAGGGTCAGCGCCTCCATTGTCTTGGCGGGGAACTGGCAGAAGAGTTCCTGCGTCTCGGTGATCGTCTTCATGGCATCTGCCTCCTTTCGAAGCTGGGCACACTATAACGCAACGCATTATACATGTCAAGAAAAATATTGCGTCGCGTTATAATTTGAATCCAGCGGCTGGCTGCTTGAGGCAGGCAGAAGATTCTTTACTTTATTTCTAAGTACTTATGACAGATCACCCGGAGCGGCGCAGGCGATCCTCGAGGCGGCGAACCATTTCCTTGAGCGACTCCACCTCTTCCCGCAGGGCCTGATCGTTCGGCGCCTTTCCCTCCTCCGCCCGCGCGGGGCCCGGGGGAGGCGAAGGCTCGGGCGCGCCCGGGGCCGCTCCGCCGGGCTCGGGGGCGGGCGGCACCCAACCCGCCCGCGCCGCCCATTCGCGCCAGGCCCGGCCGGCCTCCTGCTGGCCCGAGACGAACGCGTCCAGGCTGGCCAGCATGTACTTCTGGAAGAACTCCTGCATGGACTCGCCGTGCTTGATGAGCTGGTGCAGGAAGGCGGCCGGGAAGGCGGTCTTGTGGGCGCGCTCGTGCTCCAGCAGGATCTGCGCCAGGGTCACCCCCGTGAGGTCTTCGCCGGAGGTGGCGTCCACCACCCGCACCTCGTGGCCCTCGCGGATCAGGGAGGCGATCTCGTCCAGGGTCACGTAGCGGCTGCGGCTCTGATCGTAGAGCTTGCGGTTGCTGTACTTCTTGATCAGGATCGTCGCCATGCCCCGCCCGCGCCCCTCATCCCAGGTAGAGCCCCCCGTTGGGGGCGATGACCTGGCCCGTGATGTACCCCGCCTCGTCCGCCACCAGGAAGAGGACGGTGGCCGCCACCTCCTCGGCGGTACCGAAGCGGCCCAGCGGGATGCGGGCCTGGATCTGCCGCTGGACGTCCTCCGGGATGGCCTCGACCATCTCGGTCTCGATGAACCCGGGGCAGACGGCATTGACGGTGATGCCCTTCCGCGCCGTCTCCAGGGCCACCGTCTTGGTGAAGCCCAGGATCCCGGCCTTGCTGGCGGCGTAGTTGGCCTGCCCGAAGTTCCCCGCCTGGCCCACCACCGAGGAGATGTTGACGATCCGGCCGTACTGCCGGACCAGCATCCCGTCGATCACCGTGCGGGTGCAGTTGAACACCCCGCCGAGGTTCACGCGGAGCACCTTGCCCCACTCGGTGGCGTCCATATTCTTGAAGGAGCGGTCGCGGTTGATGCCGGCGTTGTTCACCAGGATGTCCACGTGGCCCAGGTCCTTTTCCACCCGGCGCACCATCTGGCGAACCTCGTCCAGGTCCGCCACGTTGGCCCGGTGGCGGATGGCCACGCCGCCGGCGGCCCGGATGCCTTCCACCACCGCCTGGGCCTTCTCGTCGTTGGCCGTGTAGTTCACGGCCACGCCGGCCCCGGCCGCCGCCAGGGCCTCCGCCACGGCCCGCCCGATCCCCCGCGAGGCCCCGGTGACGAGGGCCACGTGGCCCTTGAGGCGCACCCCGCCCAGCATACGCGTCCCGGCCTCCCTTACTTGGCGAAGATGAGCGACAGGATGGACTCCGTGACGTTGCAGACGTACCCGTGGAACTCGTCCCGCAGCTTCACGAACTCCTCATTGGTGAAGATGCGTTCCAGCGCCGCCAGGTCGTCCATGTCCACCTGGATCACGCGCTGGGGCGTGCTGACGGCCAGGACGTTGTGGTACACGCGGTAACCCCGGACGTCCGGCGAGCGAAGCCACACGGGCCGGCTCCGCCGCTCGACCCATTCCTCGAAATCCTGCCGTTTGCCCGGCAGCACGTCGAAACGGTATTCGAATGTGATCATGACCTCCCCCCCTAGCAGGCTGCTGAAAAAGGCCCATCTGCGGCGTTGGCGCGCTCGCGCACTCCCTGCGGCGTACCCGGCGTACGCCTCAGTCGGCGCATCGCGCGCCGCCTTGCATCTGGACCTTTTTGAGCAGCCTGCGGAAAAGCAAGTTTTTCAGCATTCTGGCAGGAGTCCGTCCGAGTGACCCAGGTACGGCTCTTCAGGGGTGCCCGGCCGGGTTACTCGGACGGGCCCTTATCGTCGCGTGTATCACAGTGCGTCAATCTTGTCAACGCGCTGCACACCCGGCTCCCTGTGCCCCATGCGGCGGCCCCGTCGAGCGTGCCCCGCCCCGTGCCCCGCGCCGGGCGCCGGAAACAGACGGCCGACGAGTTGACAGCCCGCGCCACGCCCTCTAGGCTCCCGAGGTCGGCCGGCAGGCCGCCCCGGCCACCGTGGAGCCTCAGGCATGACCTGGTTCGTCCTCTCCGTGCTCGCCGCCTTCTTCCAGGTGCTGCGCAACATGGTCTTGAAGCGCCTGGGGCACGAACTGGACGAGTACATCAACGTCTGGGGCCGCTTCACCTTCCTCCTCCCCTTCGCCCTGGTTTTCGCGCTCTACCACGGCTTCCCCGCCCTGCGGCCGGGGTACTGGACGGCCTGCGCCCTCTTCGCCGTGACGCAGAACGCCGGCACCCTTTGCCTTTCCAAGGCCCTGAAGCTGGGGCAGATCTCCGTCGTCACGGCCATCTGGAAGCTGAGCCTGATCGTGCTGCTGGTCCTGGGATATTTCACCCTGCGGGAGGTGCCCACGGCCGGCGGCGTGCTCGGCATCCTGGTGACGCTGGCGGGCGTGTACCTCGTCAACATTCGGAGCGCCGGACGGTCGGTGCTGGCGCCCCTGGCCGCGCTGGTCACCGACCGCGGACTGCGGTACACCCTCTTCGCCGCCCTCCTCTACGCCCCGGCGGTCATCACGGCCAAATCGGCCGTGCTGGCCTCCGATGCGTACCTGGGGGCATTGGGCCCCTATGCGGCCGCCAGCCTCCTGGCGACCCCCCTGGTGCTGGCGACGTCCCGCCGGCGCTTCCGCCACGTGCCGCGATACTGGAAGGAATTCCTGGGCATGGGGCTCTTCGCCACCCTCACCAGCGTGTGCCACGGCCTCGCCTATCAGCTCACGTTGAGCAGTTACGTGGAGGCCGTGAAGCAAATGGAGGTGCTCTTCGCCCTGGGGATCGGATGGACGGTCTTCGGGGAGGGGGAGCGCGTGCGGGAGAGCATCTGGGGGTGCCTGGCCATCGTGGCGGGGGCGGTCTTGATCAACCTCAAGGGCTGAACCGCAGGGGTCGCGATGGACGCGCTGAGCCGCCGACCCCCACCGGGGGGCTTCCTGCGGCCTGGGCCGAGCGGCACGCGGCAATGGCCGGGGAGTTCGTCCTGCCGACCCCGGCGACGGACGGCCAGCGGGGGGAAGTTCCCCGGTCAGATGGAGAAGTAGAGGAAGACGGCCAGGGCGATGACGGCGATGCCGGAGCCTACCAGGATGAGGGGCACGTAGTAGGGCTCGATCTGTTGAAAGACGATAGGGACCGCCGTGACGATCACCCCGATGAGCGCCATTGTGAGGCAGACGAGGCGCGCCCCCTTCTCGAACCGCGTCTGGGGATCCCGCCCCTTGCTTGCCTGGTCATCCGCCGTCATGAGGGCCTCCTCTCCCCGAACGAGCCTCGCAGGGCACCCTTAGGCGTGGACAAACCCACTTTCAGGCAGGCTGCTCAAAAAGGCCCAGATGCTAGGCGGCGCGCGCAGTGCCGAGTGAGGCGTACGCCGGGTACGCCGCAGGGAGTGCGCGAGCGCGCCAACGCCGCAGATGGGCCTTTTTCAGCAGCCTGCTAGCCCCGATCCGCCACCACCCGATTCCGCAGCACCCCCAGACCGCTCACCTCGGCCTCCACCACATCCCCCACCTTCAGGAGCCCATCGGTGGCGGCCCCCACCCCGGCCGGCGTTCCGGTGGCGATGATATCGCCCGGCTCCAGGCTGAGGCCCTCCGAGAGGACCGCGATGCACGTAGCCACGTTGAAGATCATGGTCTCCGTCCCGGCGGACTGGCGGACCTGGCCGTTCACCCGCAGCGTCACACGCAGCCGCTGGGGGTCCGGCACCTCATCGGCCGTCACCAGGGCGGGGCCCATGGGGCCAAAGGTATCGAGGGACTTGCCCTTGAACCACTGGGTGTGCGCCTTCTGGAGGTCCCGGGCCGTCACGTCGTTCATCACGGTGTAGCCGAAGATGTGGGCCAGGGCCCGATCCCTGGGGATGTTCCTGCCCCCGGTGCCGATCACCACGGCCAGTTCCACCTCGTAGTCCAGCGCCTTGGTGCAGCGGTGATACACGATGTCTGCCTCGGGGCCGATCACCGTGGTGTGGGGCTTCGTGAAGTACACCGGGATGGTGGGGGCGTCGGCCCCCCGCTCGGCGGCATGCTCGGCGTAGTTGCGCCCCAGGCAGAAGATGTTCTTGGCGGGCCGGGGGATGGGCGCCAGGAGCCGCACCCCGCCCCGCGGGCGGGCGAGGCCCTGCCGCTCCGCGGCCCCGGCATCCGCGGCCAGGGCGGCCTCGGCGTGGGCCAGCGCGGCCCGCGCGCCGGCCAGGCCGGCCGGGCCGGCCCCGATGAGGTCCAGCATGCTGAGAAGGGCGGGCGCGGGCGATCCCCCCACGGCCCGGGACGCGGCCGCCAGGTCCACCACGCGGTTTCCCGCCAGGGCACCCACCCACGGGCGGGGCGTTCCCTCCACGGTCACGAGATGCATGGGGCAGGCTCCTTGGCATGAACGGTTGGCCGGCGGTGATTATACGCACGACGCGCGGGGGGAACAATGGAATTCGTGCGCCGGGGCGGCGACTTCGGCCTTGACCCACGGGCACCGGCCGGGGTACTGCTATCGGAGGGCGGCGCGGCCGCGAGGGCGGGCGCCGCCCGCTTGGCAGGGGCCGGGAGCGCGCGAAATCGCCATGGGGAAGACGCTGACCGAGAAGATCCTGGAGACGCACCTGGCGGAGGGCGGGCCCCGGCCGGGCGACGAGATCGGGATCCGGGTAGATCAGGTGCTCCTGCAGGACCCCCTGGGGACCATGGCCTTCCTGCAGTTCGAGGCCATGGGTTTGGAGCGGGTCCGGGCCCCGCTGGTGGTGCAGTACGCGGATCACAACGTTCTGCAGTTCGATTTCCGCAACACGGACGATCACCGGTTCCTGCAGACCGCCTGCCGCCGCTACGGGGCGCACTATGCGAAGCCGGGCACCGGCATCTGCCACCAGATCCACCTGGAGCACTTCGCCGTGCCGGGCCAGACGCTCTTGGGGGCCGACAGCCACACCCCCCACTGCGGCGCCGTGGGCATGCTGGCCATGGGGGGCGGCGGCCTGGACGTGGCGGTGGCCATGGGGGGCGGCCTCTATCATTTCCCCCGCCCCGCGGTGGTTCGCGTGGCCCTGCGCGGCCGGCTGCGGCCCTGGGTGAGCGCCAAGGACGCGATCCTGGAGCTCCTGCGCCGCCTCACGGTGAAGGGGGGCCTGGGCAAGGTCTTCGAATACGGCGGGCCGGCCCTGCCCCACCTGGCCGTGCCGGAGCGCGCGACCATCGCCAACATGGGCACCGAGCTGGGGCTCACGGCTTCCCTGTTCCCCAGCGACGAGGTGACGCGCGACTTCTTCGAGCGCATGGGCCGGGGGGCGGATTGGCGCCCCCTGGCCGCGGACCCCGACGCGGCCTACGCGGACACGCTGGAGGTGGACCTGGAGGCGCTGGAGCCCCTGGTGGCCTGTCCCAGCCAGCCGGACAACGTGGTGCCCGTCACGGCGGTGGCCGGCACGCGCGTCGAACAGGTGATGGTGGGGAGCTGCACCAACGGGTCGTACACGGACCTGGCGGCCTTCGCCCAGGTACTGAAGGGACGCCAGGTGCACCCGGACGTGACCTGCGTGGTCTTCGCCGGCAGCCGGCAGGCCCTGGAGGCGCTCACCCGCGAGGGATATGTCGCCGACCTCCTGGAGGCCGGGGCCATCGTCTCGGAAGCCACCTGCGGCTCGTGCCCCGGGTTCGGGCACGTGCCCGCCTCGGGCTCCAAGAGCCTGCGGACCTTCAACCGCAACTTCCGGGGCCGCAGCGGGCTGGATGAGGACCAGGTGTATCTCTGCAGCCCCGAGGTGGCGGCCGTCTCGGCGATCCGAGGGGCCATCAGCGATCCCCGGGGGTTCGGCGAGGCGCCGCGGGTCCTCCAGCCGGCGCGGCTGCCGGGGGACCGGCGCGGCATCCTGCCGCCCGCGCCGGCGGGCACGGCCGTGGAGGTGGTCAAGGGCCCCAACATCGGCCGGGCGCCCATGGGGCGCCCCTTCGGGGACGCGGAGGCGGGCGAGGTGCTCATCCGCCTCGGCGACAAGATCTCGACGGACGAGATCATCCCCGCCGGCACGCAGGCCATCCGCTTCCGCTCCAACGTGCCGGCCCTCGCCGAGTTCGTGTTCTCCCGGCGCGACCCGGAATTCGCCGCGCGGGCGCGGGCGAAGGGCGGGGGGTTCGTGGTGGGCGGCGAGATGTACGGGCAGGGCTCCTCGCGCGAGC
>DASPOZ010000219.1:0-22694 GCA_035625755.1 Candidatus Sulfotelmatobacter sp. | reverse complement strand
CCTCGGGATCACCTACCACGACGAGACGCCCCCCATCCCGCAGGAGGTGGCGCAGGCGGTGCTGCCCATCATCCGGGATCTGGGTTGCACCGTGGTGATGGAGCCGGGCCGTTTCCTGGTGGGCAACGCCGGCATCCTGGTGACCCGGGTCCTGTACGTGAAGCCCACGCCGGCCAAGACCTTCGTGATCGTGGACGCCGGGATGAACGACCTGGCGCGGCCCAGCCTCTACGACGCCTATCACGCCATTCAGCCGGTCCGCCCGCGGGCCGGCACCGGCACCATGGTGGCGGACGTGGTGGGGCCCATCTGCGAGTCGGGCGATTTTCTGGCCAAAAACCGGGAATTGCCGGCCGCGAAGGCGGGGGACCTGCTGGCGGTGATGAGCGCGGGGGCTTACGGGTTCTCCATGTCGTCCAACTACAACGCCCGGCCACGGCCCGCCGAAGTCTTGGTGGGCGGGGACCGGTACGCCGTCATCCGGAACCGGGAGAGCTACGAGGATCTGATCCGGGGGGAACACATCCCCGACGATCTTTAATCGTCCGTCCTGAACCCTGGGTCCCTCGTCCCGGGTCGCATGGGGTGACTCGGGACGCGGGACCAAGGACGCGGGACCCGGGAGGAGGGGAGGGAGGGTCATGGCGAAGCGGCGATTCACCGGGTCCATCGTGGCCCTGGTCAGCCCCTTCAAGGATGGAAAGGTTGACGAGCGGCGGCTCAAGGAGCTGGTGGACTGGCATGTCCAGAGCCGCACAGACGCTATCGTCCCCTGCGGGACCACCGGCGAGTCCCCCACCCTGAGCCACGACGAGCACAAGCGCGTCGTCGAGGTCGTCATCCAGCAGGCCGCGGGCCGGGTGCCGGTGATCGCCGGCACCGGGTCCAACAGCACGGCCGAGACCCTGGACCTCACGCGCCACGCCAAGGGCGCCGGCGCCGACGGCTGCCTGGTGGTCGTCCCCTACTACAACAAGCCGACCCAGCAAGGGTTGTACGAGCACTTCACGGCCGTGGCGGACGTGGGGCTGCCGGTGATCATGTACAACATCCCCGGCCGCACCGGCGTGAACATGCTTCCGGAGACGGTGGCGAGGCTGGCCCAGCACGCCAATATCGTCGGCATGAAGGAGGCCACCGGGAACCTGGAGCAAATGACGCAGGACATCGTCCTCTGCGGCGACCAGCTCACGTACGTTTCGGGCGACGACACGCTGACGCTGCCCCTCATGAGCGTCGGGGGCCACGGCGTCATCTCCGTGGTGGCCAACATCGTGCCCAAGGACACGGCGGACTGCGTCCACGCCTTCCTGAACGGGGACTGGAAGCGGGCCCAGGAGCTGCACCTCAGGCTGTTCCCGCTCTCCCAGGCCATGTTCTTCGAGACGAACCCCATCCCGGTGAAGACGGCCCTGGCCCTGATGGGCCGGATCGAGCTGGAGTTCCGCCTGCCGCTCTGCCGTATGTCGGAGGGGAACCTCAACAAATTGAAGGCGGCGCTGAGGAGCTACGGCCTGCCCGCCTGACCCCCAGGACTGAGGACTGAGGGGCGAGGACTGAGCGAGGCGGCGTGACGCAATCCTCACCTCGTGTTTCCGTCCTGAGGAGGGCTGACGGGTGGAGGTTGGCGTGATCCGAGCGGTGGTATGCGGGGCGGCGGGCCGGATGGGCGGCCGCATCATCGCCCTCATGAAGGAGGCCGGGGACTTCGAACTGGCCGGCGCGGTGGAGCGGCCGGGCCACCCGGCCCTGGGGAAGGACGCCGGCGAGGCCGCCGGGGTCGGGAAGGCCGGCGTCCCCATCACGGCGGTCCTGGGGCAGGTGGCCATGGACGGGCAGGTGGGGTTCGACTTCACGGCCCCCGAGGCGGCCATCGCCAACATCGGGAAGGCGGCCGAGGCGGGCCTGGCCATGGTGGTGGGGACCACGGGCATGAAGCCGGAGGCCCTGGACCGCGCCCGGGAACTGGGACGCCGCATCCCGCTCCTCATCGCACCCAACATGAGCGTGGGCGTGAACGTCATGTACACGCTGCTGGCGCAGGCGGCGGCCAAGCTGGGGGACGATTACGACGTGGAGATCTGCGAGATCCATCACCATTTCAAGGCCGATGCCCCCAGCGGCACGGCGGCCAAGATGGCGCAGGTGATCGCCGGTGCCCTCGGGCGCGACCTGGAGCGGGTGGGGGTATACGGCCGGAAAGGGATGGTGGGCGAGCGGAAGCCCCAGGAGATCGGCGTGCACGCCCTACGGGGCGGGGACATCGCCGGCGAGCACACGGTGATCTTCGCCGGCATGGGTGAGCGCATCGAGATCGTGCACCGCGCCCACAGCCGGGACAACTTCGCCCGCGGCGCCCTGCGGGCGGCGCGCTGGCTCGTGGGGCGGCCCCCCGGCGTGTACGACATGGGGGACGTCCTCGGCCTCAAGTAGTCCCTTTGGCCCGCCCCTCCCTCGCTGCCAGCCGATCCGCCGGGAAGGCTTCCTTGGATCCATCGCCTCCCTGCCGCGCGTCCACGAGGGGAGGGAGGCCGCCGGTGGGGTCCGCGGCGGCCGGCTGAAAGCCGGCCGGTTCCCGGGACGCGGGCGCGGCGACGCCGTTCGAGGAGACGTGATGCCTCGGTACCAACTGGCCAGGCGGTTGTCGGAACTCCCTCCCTACCTGTTCGCCGAGATCGATCGGATGAAGCAAGAGGCGATCCGGAGGGGGGTGGATATCATCAATCTGGGGATTGGCGATCCCGACCTGCCCACCCCGCCCCACATCGTGGAGGCGCTCGCCGCCGCCGGCCGGGACCCCGCGAACCACCCGTATCCCTCCTACGAGGGGATGCTGAGCTTCCGGCAGGCGGCGGCGGAGTGGTACCGGGGCCGGTTCGGGGTTTCCCTGGACCCGAAATCGGAGGTGTTGAGCCTGATCGGCTCCAAGGAGGGCATCGGGCACCTGCCCCTGGCCTTCGTCGATCCGGGAGATGTCGTGCTGGCCCCCGATCCCGGCTACCCCGTGTACCAGGCGGGGACGGCCTTCGCCGCGGGCACGGTGCACTCCCTGCCGCTCACGGCGGATCGGAAGTTCCTCCCCGACCTGGAGGGCATTCCTCCCGACGTGCTGCGGCGCGCGAAGATCCTGTGGTTGAATTTCCCGCACAACCCCACGGCCGCGGTGGCGCCGCGATCCTTCTTCGCCCACGCCGTGGAGTTCGCCCGCCGGCACCGCCTGATCCTCTGCCACGACATCGCCTATTCTGAGATCTACTTCGACGGCGAGCGGCCCGAGAGCCTCCTGGCGGTGGACGGCGCCAAGGACATCGCGGTGGAATTCCACTCCCTGTCCAAGACCTACAACATGACCGGGTGGCGGATCGGCTTCGCCGTGGGGTGCGCGGAGGTCCTGGCCGGGCTGGGGCGGATCAAGACCAACCTGGACTCGGGCATCTTTCAGGCGGTGCAGGTGGCCGGCATCGCGGCCCTCACGGGGCCACAGGACTGCGTGGAGGATCACCGCCGAATCTGGCAGCGGCGGCGGGACGCCTTCGTCAAGGGTCTGCGGGAACTCGGCTGTCCCCTGGAGCCGCCGAGGGCGTCCTTCTACGTGTGGATCCCGGTGCCGAAGGGCCAGCAGTCCTCGGGCTTCACGGCCAAGCTGCTCCAGGACTGCGGCACCGTCACCACGCCGGGCGTCGGTTTCGGGAGGGCCGGCGAGGGCTACATCCGGGCTACCCTGACCACCGAGGTCACGCGCCTGGAGGAGGCCGTGGAGCGCATGCGGCGCGCCGGGGTCCGCTGGTAACCGCGTCCTCGCCCCCCCCGCGGGACGCCTCGGATCGAGGTCGAGCCTCAAACTATTCGCGGGTCGTGATGGACAAGATCACGGTGCAGGGGATCCAGTGCTTCGGGCGCCACGGGGTGACGCCGGCCGAGCGGGAGGTAGGCCAGCGCTTCGTGGTGGATGTGGAACTGCGGCTGGATCTCGCCCGCGCCGGCGCCAGCGACCGGTTGGAGGATACGGTGAACTACGCGGCCGTTCACGACCTGGTCCAAGAGATCGGCCGGGGCGCGCCGGTGATGTTGCTGGAAGCGCTGGCGGAGCGCATCGCCCGGTCGGTGGTTCAACGCTTCGGCCCCAAAGAGGTGACGGTGCGGGTCCGGAAGCCGGTCCCGCCCATCGACGGGGTGATGGACTGGGTGGGGGTCGAGGTGACGCGCTCGTGACACGGTTCCCTGTTCCCCGTTACCGCCTCCCAGTTTCTCAGGGCCGGCGGGTCCGAATCCGTGAACTGGAAACCGGGAACCGAGAACCGGGACGGGAAGGCGCATGGTGACGGCGTACGTGGGGATCGGATCCAACCTGGGCGACAGGGCGGGGAACTGCCGGGACGCCGCGGCCGCCCTCGGGCGGCTCTCTGGGACCCGCCTCCTGGTCGTCTCGCCGCTCTACGAGACGGAACCGGAGGAGGGCGCCGGCCCTCAGTGGTTCGTCAATGCCGTCGCAGCCCTGGAGACGGACGTGGCGCCTGAGGCGCTCCTGGCCGCGCTCCAGGGCCTGGAGGCGCTGGCCGGCCGCGACGCGGAGCGAGTCCGAGGGAAGGACCGGACGCTGGACCTGGACCTCCTCCTGTACGGCGATCTGGTGCGGGATACGCCGCCGCCCACGCTGCCGCACCCCCGCATGCACCGGCGGCGCTTCGTGCTGGAGCCGCTCTGCGCCGTGGCCGCCGGCACGCTACACCCGGCCCTCGGCCGTCCCGTAGGGGAACTGCTGGCGGCCCTGGGCCCCGGGCCGGCCGTGCGCTCGCTGGGGGCGCAGGGGTCTCCCGGGGGCAGCGCCGCGGGCAGCGTGGGCGCCGGGAGGCCGGCGTGAGGTCCCCGCGCTTCCTGGTAGTGGAGGGGCCCATCGGGGTGGGCAAGACGAGCCTGGTGCAGCTCCTGGCCCGGCGCCTGGGGGCGGCCACGCTCCTGGAGTCGGCCGAAGAGAACCCCTTCCTCCCCGCGTTCTACCGGGACATGCGCGGCACCGCCTTCCAGGTCCAGATGTTCTTCCTCCTGCACCGCTACCGCCAGCAGCAGGAGCTGGCCCAATTCGATCTCTTCCGCCAGACCCTGATCTGCGACTACCTGTTTGCCAAGGACAAGATCTTCGCCTACCTGACCCTGGACGAACCCGAGCTGGCCCTGTACGAGAAGGTTCACGAGCTCCTCCAGGTCCGTGTGCCCAAACCGGATCTTGTGGTATATTTGCAGGGGAGCACCGAGGTCCTCCTGCAGCGGATCGCCCTGCGGGGCAAACCCTACGAGCGGGACATGGACCGGCAATACCTGGAGGACCTGAACGGCGCCTACAATCATTTCTTCTTCCACTACAACGCCAGCCCCCTCCTGGTGGTGAACACCAACGACCTGGATTTCGTGAACCGGAAGCAGGACTTGGAGGATCTCGTCAAACAGATCGAGGACATCCGGGGCGGGACCCGGCACTACGTGCCCCTCACCTCCCCAAAGCGCTAGCACTTCCCTTCACCGCGCGTGTCCGGCAACAGGCGGACATCTGCAGGCCCTCAGGGGCCGGGAGTTCGACCATGGCGACGGCGGCCCGCAAGATCACCCTGCACACCCTCGGGCGGATGAAGCAGCGCGGCGAGCGGATCGCCATGCTCACCGCCTACGACTATCCCACTGCCAAGCTCCTGGACGCAGCCGGCCTGGACGTGCTCCTGGTGGGGGACTCCGTGGGCATGGTCGTCCTCGGCTACCCCACCACCCTCCCCGTGACCATGGAGGACATGATCCACCACTGCCGGGCCGTGGCACGAGGGGCGTCACGCGCCATGCTGGTGGGGGACCTGCCCTTCATGGCCTATCAGGTCAGCCGCGAAGAGGCGGTGCGGAACGCCGGCCGCCTCCTGAAGGAAGGCAACATGGAGGCGGTGAAGCTGGAGGGCGGCCGGGAGGTCGCCGACGTGGTGAGCGCCATTGTGGCCGCCGGCGTCCCGGTGATGGGCCACCTGGGGCTCACCCCGCAGGCGGTGCACCGCATGGGCGGGTTTCGGGTGCAGGGGCGCGATCCCGCCCAGGCGGAGCGTCTGAAGGAGGACGCTCAGATCCTGGAGAAGGCGGGGGCGTTCTGCATCGTCCTGGAAGGGGTGCCGGCCGAGCTGGCCCGGGAGATCACAGAAACCTCCTCCATCCCCACCGTCGGCATCGGGGCGGGGCCGCACTGCGACGGCCAGGTGCTGGTGACCCAGGACATGCTGGGTCTGTTCGAGGATCTGAGCCCATCCTTCGTGAAGCGCTACGCGCACCTGGCCCCCGTGCTCCGGGAGGCCTTCTCGCGGTATCGTGAGGAGGTGCAGGCCGGCACCTTCCCGGGGCCGGAACACAGCTTCACCCGGGAGGGCGGCGTCTACGGCGGCCGCTGAGACGCCCCCTGGGGGCTCCTCGTGCGGCCGCGGGGCCTGCCCGCGCGGGTCCGACACCTCCGGGCGGGTTCGGCCCGGAGAGTCGCTGGCGGGGCGGGGCGGCCACGGGCAGGGGGGAAGACGCGGAGGCTCGGGAAAGGTGGAGATCCTGCGTGACCCGGCGGCGATGTGCGAATTGGCCGGGCGGTTTCGAGCCAAGGGGCTGCGAATCGGCCTCGTTCCCACTATGGGGGCGCTGCACGAGGGCCATCTCAGCCTGATGCGGCGGTGCCGGGAGGAGAACGACGTGGCCTCCTGGAGCCTCTTCGTCAATCCCACCCAGTTCGCTCCGCACGAGGATCTGGCGGCGTATCCCCGGGACCCCGCGGGGGACATGACCAAGGCCCTCGAGGTCGGAATGGACCTGTGCTTCGCCCCGGAGGCCGCCGTCATGTACCCCCCGGGACACCGGACGGTCGTCGAGGTCGCCGAGTTGAGTGCGCCCCTCTGCGGCGCCTCGCGCCCGGGCCACTTCCGGGGCGTGGCCACCGTGGTCAGCAAGCTCTTCCACCTGATGCAGCCCCACACCGCCTATTTCGGGCAGAAGGACTACCAGCAGTCGCTGATCATCCGCCGCATGGTGCAAGACCTGGGTTTCGACATCGAGATCGTGGTCCTCCCCACGGTGCGCGGGCCGGATGGACTGGCCCTGAGCTCGCGGAACGCCTACCTGTCGCCCGCCGAGCGGGCGGCGGCCGCGGCGCTCCCGGCCGCCCTGCGCTGGGCCGAGGAGGAATTTGCCCGCGGCGGGCGCCGCGCGGCCGGGCTGGTGGAAGGCATGTGCCGGATCCTCGCCGCGCCGGCCCCCGCCCACATCGCCATCGACTACGTGGAGGTCCGCGCCGCCGAGGATCTGGCGACGCTCGAAATCATCGATCGCCCCGCCGTCGTCGCCCTGGCCGCGCGCATCGGCCGTACCCGCCTGATCGACAACACCCTCTTGACGCCGTAGCCCTCGGCCCCGGGCTCCCGTCGGCCCGCCGGTTCTAGCTCCCATCCCTTCCGAATTTCAACCCGTCTCCTGTTTGGCAAATCCCAAGGCTCGTGTTGCTGGCCAGTCCCACCCCCCATATTTGGCACCCGAGGGACCCAGCCACACAAGACCGCGAAAAAATTGCAGTTTTTCCTTGACAAGCACCTGCAGCCTTTTATATTGTCCGCGCGAAGTGGGATGAAGTGGGATGAAATGGGATATTATCCCACCGAGAGGGAATATGTTTCGCGGTCGCTTCCCGCACACCATCGACGGCAAGGGACGCCTCAGCATTCCCGCCAAGTATCGCGAGGTCCTCGCGGCACAGGAGGAACGCACCCTGCTCCTCTTGGAATTGGACAACTGCATCACCGCGTTCCCGGAGAAAGAGTGGCAGAAGATCGAAGCCAGGCTCTACGAGCGGGGCGCGCTGCGGCCGGAGGTGCGGGACTATCTGCGCACGGTCTACTCCAGCGCCACGGAGACCGAGGTGGACGCCGCGGGGCGCATCCTGATCCCCCCCTCGTTCCGCGAGACGGTGGGTCTCACGCGCGACGTGGTGATCGTGGGCGCCATGAATCGTTTCGAGATCTGGGCCAAGGACCGATGGGAGCACTTCGTGCGGAGCACGGTGGGGCAGCGGGAGGAGATCATGGACAAGTTGGCGGAGTACCTGTGATGCGCCCCGCGCAGAACGGCCGGGACGCGCGCGCCACGGGGGAGGCGGCCACGGCGGGCCCGACGGAGGAGGCGCGCCCGGGCGACTCCCCGCCGGGCCCGCACGCCACCGCACCCCTCGTCCTGCCGTGCCCCCTGGTGGTGCTCGGCACGACGCCGCAGAGCGAGAAGGGGAGGCCCCTGAGTGACCTGCTGCGCAGGATCGCATACCTCTAACGGGATGCTGAGAAACTCTCTTTTGCCCAGGCTGCTCAAAAAGGTCCAGATGCAAGGCGGCGCGCGGATTCCGCATTCCGCAATCCGCATTCCGCAATGGAGAGATGGGCCTTTTTCAGCAGCCTGCTAACGCCGGGCGAGGGAAGGAGGAGAATCCATGGCGATGGGCGGGGAGGGGATCGGCCCCATCGTGGTGCTCGAGGCGAGGGGGGCGCTGAGCCTGCCGGCGGCGTGGGACCTCAGCCTTGAAGTGGAGCGGCTCCACGCGGCCGGGTGCCGGGCCATCGTGGTGGACTGCCGGGGCGTCAAGCGGATCGCCTACCTGGGCCTCGGGCTCCTCATGGACCAGGCCACGCGCCTGCGGGGTGCGGGGCTGCACCTGGCCCTGGCATCGGTGGCGCCCCGCCTCACGGATTTGCTCCTCGGGCTTCGGGCCACGCGGGTGCTTCCCATCTACTACTCGGTGGAGCAGGCCCTGGAGAACTTCTGCGAGATGGAGCCGGTGGGGAGAGCCTAGTGCCATCCCGGCGAACGCCTCCGGTGAGGGCCGCGGCCATCGCGCGCGGGTCGAGCCTCCCGCCCGGGTCCGGTGTGTGGGCGACAGGGGTGATACGGCACTAGGGATCGGCCCGCGGCACCATCCGGTCCTGCTGGCGGAGGTTCTCGAGTACCTGGCGCCCCGCCCCGGGACCGTGTATTGCGACGGGACCGTGGGGGGTGGCGGCCACGCCGAAGCGCTGCTGGCTGGCAGCGCCCCGGACGGCGCGCTCCTGGGCGTGGACCGGGACGGGGAGGCCCTGGCCGTGGCCGCGGAGCGGCTGCGGCCCTTCGGCGCGCGCGCCTGCCTGGTGCAGGGAGACTACCGGGACCTGGCGGCCCTGGCCCGCGCCGCGGGCCTGGGGCCCTTCGCCGGGATCCTGCTGGACCTGGGGGTCTCGTCGCTGCAGTTGGACGACCCGGCCCGCGGCTTCAGTTTCGGCCGGGAGGGGCCCCTGGACATGCGGCTGGACCGGGTGGGCCGCGGCCCCACGGCGGGCGACCTGCTCCGCCGCCTCCCATGGCACGCGCTGGAGGCGATCCTGCGGGAGTATGGGGAGGAGCGGTGGGCGCGGCGCATCGCCCGGGCGCTGGTGGCCGCGCGGGCCCGGGCGCCCATGACCACCACCACGGAACTGGCGGACCTCGTGGCGCGGGCCATTCCCCGGCGGGCGTGGCCCCCGCGCATCCACCCCGCCACGCGGACCTTCCAGGCCCTGCGGATCGCCGTGAACCGGGAACTGGAGGGCCTCGAGGAGGCGCTGGAGGGCGCCGCCGCGCTCCTGGCCCCCGGGGGGCGGCTGGCCGTGATCAGCTTTCACTCGCTGGAAGACCGGGCGGTGAAGACGGCCTTCCGCCGCCTGGCGGCAGAGCAAGAGTTTGCGCTCTTGACCCGCAGGCCGGTGACCCCGGCGGCGGGCGAGGTGGCGGCCAACCCCAGGGCGCGGAGCGCCAAGCTGCGGGCCCTCCGGCGGGGATCGCAGATCGCCGATTGAGGCTTGAGCATTTTCGGCTGGGGACGGCGGACACACGTCAGGATTTGACGTTCGTCGATCGACGGGGGGTCGCGGCGGCGGTGGCGATGGTGGGGGGACGATCTGGGGGGGACAAAGGCGGTCTCCCACGCGGAAGGGCGTGGGAGGCGTGCCACGGCATCCGGATGGTCCCGCAGGGAGACGCGGCGACCCGGGATGGGGGGAGACGATGACGACGCGCGCGGAGGTGCTGGTCGGCACGGCGGCGGCCGCGCCCGCATACGGTCCGGCGCGGCGACCATTCGTGTCTGCCCGGACGCGGGAACTCCTGGCCCTCCTGGCCACGGGGACCCTCCTGGTGGGAGCCGTCCTCTTCTACGTCTTCCAGCACATCCAGGTGGTGCGCCTGGGCTACGAGGTGGAGCGGCTTCGGGGCGAGCGGTCGGCCCTGGTGGAACAGGGGAGGGCTCTCACCCTGGAGGCGGCCCGCCTGCGGGCCGTGAAGCGGGTGGAGGAGGTCGCCCGGGGCGAACTGGGTATGGTGGCCCCGGCGCCGGGCCAGATCGTCGTGGTCCGGTGACCCGCTGCGGGATGCGGAATGGGCCGGACGAGGCATCACGTTCCCGATCCGCAATCATGAACGCGGTCGGGATTGAGGGCGGATGAGATCCATCGATCCGCAATCCGCGTTCCGCAACCCGCAATCCGTCGCGGGCGGGACCGTCCATCGCCTGCGGGTGGCCCTGGTCTTCGTGGTCCTGACCGCCAGCCTGGCCGTCCTCCTCGGGCGCCTCTTCACGCTGCAGATCCGCGACCACCGCGGCCTCGCCGAACGGGCCAGCCGCCAGTACCGGCGCCTGGTCCCCCTCACCAGCAAGCGGGGCACCATCACCGATCGCAACGGCCGGGAACTGGCGGTAAGCCTCCAGGCCCCCTCCGTGTTCGCCCAGCCATCGGCCGTGGCGGACGCGGAGGGGGCCGCCGCCGCCCTGGCCGCTCACCTGCCCTTGTCCCGGACGCAGCTGTTGGAGCGCCTCCATGCGGACAAGCCCTTCGTGTGGCTGGCGCGGCAGGTGGAGCCGGCTCAGGCCGAGGCGGTGGCCCGGCTCAACCTCAAAGGGATCGGCCTCGTGGCCGAGAGCCGGCGCCTCTACCCGCGGCAGGAACTGGCGGCTCACCTGTTGGGCTTCGTGGGGGTGGATGACCGGGGGCTGGAGGGGATCGAGTTCCAATACGACGCCCTGCTGGGCGGCAAGCCCCGGTGGGTGGTGGCGGCGCAGGATGCCTTGGGGCGCGTGGTCTTCCGGGACGAGGCCGAGCCGACCGACCGCGAAACCTTCGACGTGGTCCTCACCATCGACGAAGTCATCCAGTACATCACCGAGCGAGAGTTGGAGCGGGCCGTGGCCCGCTCCCGCGCGCGCGCGGGCACGGCCATCGTGATGGACCCGCGCACGGGCGAGGTGCTGGCGCTGGCCAACTGGCCGACCTTCAACCCCAACCTCTACCAGCAGGCCCCGGCGGACGACCGGCGCGACCGCGCGGCCGTGGATACCTTCGAGCCCGGCTCGGTGTTCAAGGTGATTTTGGGGGCCGCCGCGCTGGAGGAGGGCGTGGTCCACCTGGGGGATCGGTTCTACGGGGAGAACGGGGCCATCGAGGTGGGCGGGGTCACCATCCGGGATCACGAGCGCTACGCGTGGCTGACCTTCGAGGACGTGCTGGCCCAGTCCAGCAACGTGGGGGCCATCAAGGTCGGCCTCCGCCTGGGGAAGACCCTCTACTACAACTACATCAGCGGCTTCGGCTTCGGCAGCCTCACCGGGATCGACCTGCCCGGGGAGACCCCGGGGTTGATCCGCCGGCCGCAGAAGTGGTCCCAGGTGTCCCTGGGGGCCCTCTCCATCGGGCAGGAAGTCTCGGTGACGCCCCTGCAGCTCCTCACCGCCTTTGCGGCGGTGGCCAACGGGGGCGAACTGGTGCGGCCCTTCGTGGCCCGCGCGCTGCGCCGGCAGGACGCGGAGACGGTCCGGACCTTCGGGCCGCTCAAGCTCCGCCGCGTGATCTCGGCCGCCACCGTTCGCGCCCTCGCCGTTCCCCTGCAGGCCGTGGTGCGCGAGGGGACGGGGAAGGAGGCGGCGGTGGACGGCTACAGCGTGATGGGCAAGACCGGGACGGCGCAGAAGCTGGACCGGGCCACGGGGCGGTACTCGCACCGGAAGGTGGTGGCCTCGTTCGTGGGCGCCGTCCCCGTCGAGGACCCGCGGCTGGCGATCCTCGTGGTGATCGACGAGCCCCAGGCGCACGCCTGGGGCGGCGCCATCGCGGCGCCCACCTTCCGGGAGATCGCCCGGGAAACCTTGAAGTACCTGCGCGTCCCGCCGTCGCCGCCCGCGGAGCGGCGCGTGGCGTCGGCGGCACAGGGCGCGGGCGTGTATCATATTGCCTATGCGACTCGCGGACCTCGTTGAGGGGCTGGGGCTCACGCTCGTGCGGGGCGAGGCGGGCGCGGAGGTGGCCGGGGTCCAGCACGACTCGCGGCGCGTGCGCCCGGGCGACCTCTTCGCCTGCATCCCGGGCCAGCGGGCCGACGGGCACGCCTTCATCGGCCCGGCGGTGGCCGCGGGAGCGGCGGCCGTCCTGGTGGAGCGGGCGGGGCCGTTCCCGGAGGCCGGGGCCGCCGCCGTGGTGCGGGCCCCGAGCGTGCGAGGCGCCCTGGGCCCGCTGGCCGCCCGCGTCTACGGCGACCCCAGTCGCGCCCTCACGCTGGTGGGGATCACGGGCACGAACGGGAAGACCACCACCGCCTACCTGGTGGAGGGCATGCTGGAGGCCGCCGGCTGGCGCGCCGGGGTGGTGGGGACCATCCAGTACCGGTGCGGCGGCGCGGTGTTCGAGGGCGAGCGGACGACGCCCGAGGCCTCCGATCTGCAGGCCCTTCTCGCCCGCATGCGCGACCTGGGCGCTCGGGCGGTGGCCATGGAGGTCTCGTCGCACGCCCTGGCGCTGGGGCGCGCGGAGGGGTGCGCCTTCGATGTGGGGGTCTTCACGAACCTCACCCAGGACCACCTGGACTTCCACGGCACGCTGGAGGCGTACTTCGCCGCCAAGGCGACCCTCTTCCGGAAGCTGGGCGAGGGGGGCAAACCGGCCCCGGCCGCCGTGGTGAACGCAGACGATCCGTGGGCGCCGCGGCTCCCCATCCCGGCGGGGGTGCGACGGATCACCTTCGGGCTGGGCGTCGGGGCGGACCTCCGGCCGGAGGGGATCGAATCCTCCCTGGAGGGGATCCGCGGGCGCTTCCGCACGCCCGCGGGGACCATCCCGGTGGCCTCCACGCTCCCGGGCCAGCACAACGTGTCGAACCTGTTGGCGGCCACGGGGGCGGCGCTGGCCTGCGGCGTGCCGGCCGAGGCGGTGGCGCGCGGCATCGCCGCCGTCCGCGCCGTGCCTGGGCGTTTCGAGAAGGTGGAGATGGGCCAGCCGTTCGGCGTCGTGGTGGACTACGCCCACACCCCGGATGCCCTGGAGCGGACGCTGCGCACGGCCCGCGAGCTGACCCGGGGGCGGGTGCTGGTGGTCTTCGGCTGCGGCGGCGACCGGGACCGCACCAAGCGCCCCCTCATGGGCGCCGCCGCGGCGCAGCTCGCCGATCTCGCGATCCTCACCTCAGACAATCCGCGGTCCGAGCGGCCGGAGGCCATCCTCGCCGAGATCGAGGCCGGCGCCAAAAAGGCCGTGGACCGGCCGGGCCGGTATGTTACCATTCCCGAGAGACGCGAAGCCATCGCGCATGCCCTCAGCCTGGCCCGTCCCTCCGACCTGGTGGTCCTCGCCGGCAAAGGCCACGAGACCTACCAGATCATCGGCCCGCGGACCGTTCCGTTCGATGACCGGGTGGTGGCCCGGGAGGCGTTGCAGGCGCTGGGCTTCGGCGGGCGCGCCTTGCGGGCCGCGGGCCGGCGCGGCGACGGTGGAGATCCCGCCTGAAAGGGGTGCGCCTTGAGGATCCTCATGGACGCGAGCACGAACTCGGATTCCTCCCCCGCCGCGCCGCCGTGGCCTGAGGTCACGGGGGCGGCCCACCCCGGGCCGGAAGGCACGGGGGCCGCGATGACCGCCCTCGAGGCCGCACGGGCCGCCGGGGGGCGGCTCGTGGGGGGCGACCCTCACACGGTCCTGGCCCGCTTCTCCACCGACACGCGGACGCTGGCCCGTGGGGATTTCTTCATCGCCCTGCGTGGGCCCCGGTTCGACGCCCACGCCTTCGTGGCCGATGCCCTTCGCGCCGGCGCCGTAGGCGCCATGGTCTCGCAGGCGCCGGAGGGGCTCCGGCCGGGCGCCGTCCTCGTCCGCGTGGAGGACACGCTGCGGGGGCTCGGCGAGCTGGCGCGCGCCTGGCGCGAGCGGCATGGCGGGCGCGTGGTGGCCGTGACCGGCACCAACGGGAAGACCACCACCAAGGAGATGCTCCGGGCCGTCCTGGGCGCCGCCGGCGTCGTATACGCCTCCCCGGGGAATCTGAACAACCTGGTGGGCGTGCCCCTCACCCTCCTGGCGTGGCCGGCCGCGGTCTCCGTGGCCGTCCTGGAGCTGGGGATGAGCGCGCTGGGAGAGATCCACCGGCTCTGCGAGATCTCGCGGCCGGACGTGGGGGTCTTCACCACGGTGGGCGAGGCCCACCTGGAGTTCCTGGGCTCGGTGGACGGGGTGGCCCGGGCCAAGGGCGAGATGCTCCCGTTCCTTGACCGGGACCGGCTGGCGGTCATCAACCTGGACGATCCCTACGTCGAACGCTTCCGCACCCGCGCCCCGGGGCGCACGCTGACCTACGGCCTGACCCCGCGGGCCGAGGTCTGGGCGTCGGACCTGGCCCAAGACGGTCTGGCCGGCACCCGCTTCACCCTCCACCACCGCCGGGAGGCGGCGCCCGCGTGGATCCCGGCGCCGGGCCGCCACAACGTGAGCAACGCCCTGGCGGCCGCCGCCGTGGGGTTCGCCTGGGGCCTGCCGGCCGAGGCCATCACGGCCGGGCTCCGGCACGCCCGGCTCGCCCCTATGCGGATGCAGCCGGTGCGCCTGGCCTCGGGCGCCAAGGCCATCAACGACGCCTACAATGCGAACCCGCCCTCGATGGAGCGGGCCATCGAGACGTTCTTTGCGGTGCGCAACGGGGGCCGGGCCATCCTGGTGCTGGGCGACATGCTGGAGCTGGGCCGCCACGCCCAGGAGGCCCACCGCCGCGTGGGGATCTTCGCGGCCCGCTCGGGGCCGGACCTGCTCATCGCCGTGGGCCCCGAGAGCCGGGCCCTGGCCGACGCGGCGCTGGGGGCGGGGCTGCCGGCCGACCGGGTGGTGCACTGCCCCGACGTGGGGGCGGCCCGCGAGCAGCTTCGCGCGGCCCTGGCGCCGGACGCGTGGGTGCTGGTGAAGGCCTCGCGGGGGATGCGCCTGGAAGGTGTGCTGGAAGGGCTCTAATGCTGTACCACCTCCTGACGCCCCTGGCATCCGTCGTCACGGGGTTCAACGTCTTTCGGTATGTCACCTTCCGTGCCTTCGGCGCGGCCCTCACGGCCTTCGCGTTGAGCCTGGCGCTGGGCCCGCCGCTGATCCGACGCCTCCGCGAGATCCGGGCGGGCCAGCCCATCCGGGAGGACGGGCCCCAGAGCCACCAGAAGAAGGCCGGCACGCCCACCATGGGGGGTCTCCTCTTCCTGGCCGCCATCGGGATCTCCACGCTGCTCTGGGCCAGCCTGGTGACCCGCGTGGTGTGGCTGGCGCTGTTCGCCACGCTTTGGATGGGCGCCGTGGGCTTCGCCGACGACTTCCTGAAGCTCCGGCGCGGCAGCGCCGCCGGCCTCTGGCCGCGCTACAAGATGGCGTGGCAGGTGGCCCTGGGGCTGTTCGTGGGCCTCTACCTGTACCTCTATCCGGTGGACGCCGTGGCCACCCGGCTGGCCATCCCCTTCCTCAAGCGGTGGCTCCCCGACCTGGGGATCTTCTACATCCTCTTCGCCATGCTGGTGGTGGTGGGGGCGTCCAACGCGGTGAACCTCACCGACGGGCTGGACGGCCTGGCCATCGTGCAGACGCTGCTGGTGGCCGCCACCTACAGCATCTTCGCCTACGTGGCCGGCCACGCGGCCATCGCGCGGTACCTGCAGGTGCTGTACGTGCGGGGGGCCAGCGAGCTGGCCATCTTCGGGGCCGCCATCGTGGGGGCCAGCCTGGGCTTCCTCTGGTTCAACGCCTTCCCGGCCCAGATCTTCATGGGCGACGTGGGGTCGCTGAGCCTGGGGGCGGCCCTGGCCGTCATCGCCCTGGTGACCAAGACCGAGCTGGTGCTGGTGATCTCGGGCGGGATCTTCGTGATGGAGGCCGCCTCGGTGATCCTGCAGGTGTTCTCCTTCAAGACGCGGGGGAAGCGGGTGTTCCGCATGGCCCCCATCCACCACCACTACGAGCTCAACGGCCTGGCCGAGCCCAAGATCATCGTGCGGTTCTGGATCGTCGGTTTCATGCTCCAGCTGGTGGCCCTGGCCACGTTGAAGCTGCGATGAGGGGGGCGGTGGCGGAACGGTTCGCGCGGCCCGCGGGGCGGGGCCTGGCGGCGGCGGGGCGGGCGCTGGGGGGCCGGGACGTGGTGGTGGTGGGCCTGGCCCGCAGCGGGCTGGCCGCCTGCCGCCTGCTCCTGCGCCTGGGGGCCCGGGTCCTCGCCACGGATCAGAAGCCGGCGGAGCAGCTCCCGGCCGAGGTGGGCGCCCTGCACGGCCTCGGCGTCGGGCTCGAGTTGGGCGGGCACACGGAGCGGGCCTTCACCGAGGCGGACCTGGTGGTGGTCAGCCCCGGCGTGCCCCGGCCCGCGCGGCACCTGGAATTGGCGCGACGGGCCGGCGTGCCCGTCGTGGGCGAGGTGGAGCTGGCCTACTGGTGTAGCCAGGCCCCCTTCGCCGCCGTCACCGGGAGCAACGGCAAGAGCACCACCACCGCCCTGCTGGGGGCCATGCTGCGGGAGGCCGGCATCCCTGCCACGGTGGCGGGAAACATCGGGATCCCCCTCTGCGGCGTGGCGCCGGACCTGGCCACGTCCCACTGGATCGTGGCGGAGATCTCCAGCTTCCAGCTCGAAACGACGGAGGCCTTCCGGCCCGCCGTGGCGGTGCTCCTGAACCTCTCCCCCAACCACCTGGACCGGCACGCGGACCTGGACGAGTACTACGGGACGAAGGCGCGGATCTTCGAGGCGCAGGAGGAGGGCGACCGCGCGGTCCTCAACGCGGACGATCCCGAGGTCCTGGCGCGGGCGCAGGGCGCCCGCGCGCGGCGCGCCCACTTCAGCCGGCGCGGGCCCGTGCGGGACGGCGCCTTCGTGGCCGACGGCCAGATCCTCCTCGGCCGGGAGGGGCGGGTGACGCCGGTATGCCCCGCCGCCGCGTTGCGTATCCCCGGCGCTCATAACCTGGAGAACGCCCTGGCCGCGGCCGCGGCCGCGGCGGCGATCGGGGCGGCGCCGGCCGCCCTGGCGGCGGCGCTGGGGGCGTTCCCGGGGCTGGAGCACCGGCTGGAACTGGTAGCCACCGTGGGGGGTGTGCGCTACGTGAACGACTCGAAGGGAACCACCGTGGACGCGGTCAGGCGCTCGTTGGAGAGTTTCTCCGACGGCATCGTCCTCATCGCCGGCGGGAAGGACAAGGGGGGCGATTTCCGCCCCCTGACCCCCCTGCTCCGCGAGCGGGTCAAGGCCCTGGTGCTCATCGGCGAGGCGCGCGCCAAGCTGCGGGAGCATCTGGCCGGGGCGTGCGCCATGGCGGAGGCGGGGACCATGGAGGAGGCGGTGCGCGCGGCGGCGGCCCGCGCCGCCTCGGGGGACGTGGTCCTCCTGTCGCCGGGGTGCGCCAGCTTCGACATGTTCCGGGACTTCGAGGACCGGGGGCGCGCCTTCAAGGCCGCCGTGGCCCTCTTGGAGCCGGGAAGGACCGATGACCGGTAACCCGATGAACCATTCGAGTCGCCCGGCGTGCTTCACCGGCACAAAGGGATGGCGCGCGCGGCGCGCCTCAGGCCATGGGGAGGTGGCAGAAGGCCAGCGGCCATCGCCAGGGCGTCCGGAGGGATGATGCCCATGCGAACGAGCCCGCAGCGGTCGTCGCCCGCCGTCCGCTGGCCGGGGGCGGCGGGAGACCAGCCGGTCCCGCCTCGGCGCTGGGTCCTGGCCGGCGCGCCGGACGAGGGCGGCGAGCGCGCCGGGTACGACCGGATGCTGGCCGTGGTGGCGCTCGCCCTGGTGGGTTTCGGGGTGGTCATGGTGTACAGCGCCAGCGCCATCCGCGCCCAAGAACGCTTCGGGGATCCGCTCCTCTTCCTGAAGCGGCAGGCCCTCTGGGCACTGCTGGGCCTGGCCGGCATGCAGTGGGCCCTGCGCCTGGACTACCGCCGCCTGCAGCGGTGGACCCCGGCCGCCGTGGTGGTGGCCCTCGGCCTGCTCGGCGCCGTCCTCATCCCGCACGTGGGCGTGCGGGTGAACGGGGCCCGGCGCTGGATCCGCCTGCTGGGCGTCTCCTTCCAGCCGGCGGAGTTCTCCAAGCTGGCCCTGATCTTCTTCCTGGCCAGCTACTACGCGCGGCGGGCGGACAAGCTGAGGAGCCTCGTGGACGGTTTCCTGCCGCCCCTGATGGTTACGGCGCTCTTCGCGGGGCTGGTGATCCTGCAGCCGAACTTCGGGACGGCGGTGATCCTCCTGCTCCTGGCGGGGATCCTGGGGTTCGTGGGCGGGGCCCGGATCGGGCACATCGCCGTGGCCCTGGGATGTGGCGTCCCCCTCCTGTGCGCCCTGATGCTCAGCACCCCCCACGTGCGGACGCGGCTCGTCGCCCTGCTGGACCCGGCGCGCGCCTCGAGCCGTGCCGTCTACCAGGTCACCCAGTCCTTCTACGCACTGGGCCCCGGGGGCCTGCTGGGCCGCGGCCTGGGGGACAGCATGCAGAAACTGTTCTACCTGCCCGAGCCCCACACCGATTTCATCTTCGCCATCGTGGGGGAGGAGCTGGGCTTCCTGGGGGCGGCGGCCGTGGTGTCGGTGTACGGCCTGTTCCTGTGGCGGGGGACGCGGATCGCCCTGCGGGCCCCCGACGCCTTCGGCGGCTACCTGGCCATGGGGATCACGGGGGGCATCGTGGGCCAGGCGGCCATCAACATGGGCGTGGTTCTGGGCCTGCTGCCCACCACCGGGGTGCCGCTCCCGTTCCTCAGCTTCGGCGGGTCCTCGCTCTTCTTCACGCTGACCAGCGTGGGCGTGCTGCTGAGCATCTCGCAGGAACCGTGCGGCCGCCCACGAGGTGGGATCCGAACGGGCGGCTGATGCGAGGCGTCGGCCGGGCGGGAATGTGATGCGGGCGGTGTGATGGCGGGCGGGGGAGCTGCACGGGGCCGGGGGGCCGGCGGGGCGCGGGCCGAGAGGGCGCCGGCCGGTTGGATCGCGTGCGGCTGGCCCTGACCGGCGGAGGGACGGGCGGGCACCTCTTCCCTGCGCTGGCCATCGGGCGGGCCGTGCGCGCCCGCTGGCCGCGGGGCATGGTGCTGTTCCTGGGGTCGGCCGGGGGCCCCGAGCGGGCGGCGGTGGAGCGAGAGGGGTGGGACTTCGCGGGGCTCACGGTGCGTGGGGTGACGGGCGTGGGCCCGGTTCGGGCCGCCGCCGCGCTGGCCCTGATCGTGGTGGCCGTGGGGGAGGCGCGCCGGGTCCTGCGCCGGTTCCGGCCCGACGTGGTGGTGGGGACCGGCGCGTACGTCTCGGCCCCGGTGGTGGTGGCGGCCCGCTCCCTGGGCGTGGCCGCCATACTGCACGAGCAGAACGCGCACCCGGGCCTGGCCAACCGCCTGCTGGCGCGCTGGGCGCGGCCGGCGGCGGTGGCCGTGGGCATGCCGGCCGCCGCGCCGTTCTTCCGCCGCCGTCGCACGGAGGTCACGGGGAATCCGGTGCGGCAGGAGGTGCTGGGCGGGGACCGGGGGGCGGCCCGCACGGCCCTGGGGATCGCAGCCGGCGCAGTGGTGCCGCTGATTTTCGGCGGCAGCCAGGGGGCCCACCGGATCAACATGGCCGTGCTGGAGGCGCTGCCGCTCCTGGCCGCCGAGCGGGGGCGCCTCCACCCGATCCACGCCGCGGGGGAGCGGGACTGCGACATGGTGCGTGAGGGGTATGGGGCGCTGGGCTTCCGGGCCGTCGTGGCCCCGTTCATCCGGGAGATGGGGGCGGCCTATGCTGCGGCGGACTTCGCCATCTGCCGGGCCGGCGCCATCACGCTGGCCGAGCTGGCCGGGGTGGGGATGCCGGCCCTCCTGGTGCCCTACCCGTTCGCGGCCAACGACCACCAGCGCCTCAACGCCGAGGCCTTCACGCGGGCCGGGGCGGCGCGGATGCTGCCGGATCGGGAATTGACGGGTGAGCCGGTGGCCGCCTTCGTCCGCCAGGCGTGTTGCGACCCGGAGGTGCTGCGGGACATGGGGCGGCGGGCCCGCACCCTGGCGGTCCCGGATGCGGCGGACCGCATCGCCTCCCTGGTGGCGGAGATCGCGCGCGTCGAGCAACGAGCAACGAGCAATGCGCAATGAGCAGCGGGCAATGAGGGCGTCCCACTCATTGCTCATTACTCGTTGCTCATTGCTGGCGTGAGCGCCATGTTCAAGAAGATCCGGCACATCCACTTCGTGGGGATCGGCGGCGTCGGGATGAGCGGCATCGCCGAGGTGCTCCACAACCTGGGCTACGTGGTGAGCGGCTCGGACCTGCGCGAGTCCGAGACCACCCGGCGCCTGCGCTCCCTGGGCATCCGCATCCTGCTGGGGCACGCCGCCGCCAACATCAACGGGTCGGATGTAGTGGTCCGCTCCTCGGCCGTGGCCATGGACAACCCGGAGATCGTGGCCGCCCGGCAACGGCTCACGCCGGTGATCCAGCGGGCCGAGATGCTGGCGGAACTCATGCGCATGAAGTACGGGGTGGCCGTGGCCGGCACCCACGGCAAGACCACCACCACATCCATGGTCGCCAGCGTCCTGGCGCGGGGCGGGCTGGATCCCACCGTGGTCATCGGCGGCCGGCTGGGCGCCCTGGGCTCCAACGCCAAGCTGGGTCGGGGAGACTTCCTGGTGGCCGAGGCGGACGAGAGCGACGGGTCCTTCCTCAAGCTCTCCCCCACCATCGCCGTTGTCACCACGCTGGACGCCGAGCACCTGGACTACTACCGCGACCTGGATGCCATCACGGACGCCTTCGTGACGTTCGTCAACAAGGTACCGTTCTACGGGGTGGCGGTCCTCTGCCTGGACCAGGACCACATTCAGGGCCTCCTGCCCCGGGTGGAGAAGCGGTTCGTGACCTATGGCCTGCGCGCCCAGGCGGACTTCATGGCCCGGGAGGTCGCCCTCAAGGGGATGCACTCGCAGTTCGAGGTGGCCCTGAAGCACCAGCCCCTGGGCCGCGTGCGGCTGCAGGTCCCCGGCCTCCACAACGTATACAACGCCCTGGCCGCCGTGGCCGTGGGCCTCGACCTGGAGATCGAGTTCCCCCGCATCCGGGAGGCCCTGGAGGAGTTCGCCGGGGTGGACCGGCGGTTCCAGGTCAAGGGCGAGGTGGACGGGATCCTGGTGGTGGACGACTACGGCCACCACCCGGCCGAGATCCGGGCCACCCTGAGCGCTGCCCGGGCCGGCTTCGGGCGGCGGACCGTGGTGCTCTTCCAGCCGCACCGCTACACCCGCACCCAGTCCCTGCTGCAGGACTTTTGGACGGCGTTCTACGAGGCGGACGTGCTGGTGGTGACGGAGATCTATCCCGCCGGCGAGCCGCCCATCCCCGGCGTCTCGGGCGTGCAGATCGCGGAGGGGGCCGTGGAGCGCGGCCACCGCGCCGTGCGGTTCATCCCGGAGCGCGACGCCGTGGCCGACGCGATCCTGCCAGAGCTGCGCCCCGGGGACCTGGTGATCACCTTGGGGGCGGGGGACATCTGGCGCGTGGGGGAGGAACTGCTCCAGCGCCTGCGGGCCCGGTACGAGAGGTGACACATCCCGGCGTGAAAGATGGCGTACCGCGAGGTGGCCCCACCGCCATCGGTCATCCGTCATGGCCCACGTGTCCTTCCGGATAGGGGCGGAGAGCGAAATGGTGGCGATGGCCACGATGGCACCGGGCGCGCTGGACGGGGTGGTGAGGGGGCGGGTGGCCTATGGTGAGCCCCTCGGCCGTCATACCTCGCTCCGGATCGGCGGGCCGGCCGACGCCTTGGTGGTTCCGGCGGACCTGGAGGACCTGCGGGCCCTGCTCCGGTTCACGCACCGGGAGGGGATCGGCACCCTGGTCCTGGGTGGGGGCAGCAACACCCTCGTGCTGGACGGCGGGTTCCGGGGCGTGGCCATCATCCTGGGCGAGGCCTTCACCGGGCTGGAGGCGGAGGGCACCGCGGTGCGGGCAGGGGCGGCGGTCCGGGTGAGCCGCCTGCTGGCCTTCTGCTCCCGGCAGGGGCTGGCCGGCGTGGAGTGCCTCACGGGCATTCCGGGCACGCTGGGCGGTGCCGTGCGCGGCAACGCCGGGACCACCGCCGGCTGGATCTCGGACCGGCTGCGGGATGTGGCGGTGGTGCTGCGGGACGGGACCATCGCCCGGTTGGCGAAGGCGGACCTGGATTTCGCCTACCGCCATAGCGCCCTCCCGGCGGAGGCCGTGATCACCGAGGCCACCTTCGACCTGGAGCCGGGGGATCCGGGCACGATCCGCCGCGCCATCTCCCGGCTGCTGGTCGCACGGAACCGGACGCAGCCGGTGGAGTCCCGCTCGGCAGGATGCATGTTCAAGAACCCGCCGGGCGATTC
>DASPOZ010000218.1:0-6816 GCA_035625755.1 Candidatus Sulfotelmatobacter sp. | reverse complement strand
GCAGTTCCACCAGAAGGTGTAGGTGATGGGGCCGGTGGCGGTGCCGCCCACGCTGGCCGAGAGGGTGGCGTTCAAGGGGGCCGGCCCGCTGGTGGGGGTGGGGGTGAGGGCGACGGTGAGGGTGGGGGGACTGCCCACCGTCGTGCCCACCGTGGCCGTGGTGCCGTCGGCGAACGCGGCCGTGAGGGTGAAGGTGGCCCCGGGGGCGGGGGCCGAGCCCGAGCCGAAGATATAGAAGCTCCCGCCGTCGGCCACCGGGAAGTTCACGGTGCTGGTGGCGCTGTTGTTCAGGAGAGGGGCGTCCAGAGTGCTGGCGGCCCCCAGGGCCCAGTAACCCCCCCTCCCGGGCCAGGTATCCCAATGGTTATTACCGCCCGCCTGGGCGAGATCGAGGCTGGTGACGGTCCGCGGGCCGCTACCGGCCTGCAGTGTCACCAGGAAGGTCTCGTCCAGCACGCCGTCCGGGCTCAGGCCCAGATCGCCCGGGCCGACCCTGTCGCGAAGATTGCCCAGATAGGTGAGGCCGAGGGTGGGCGGCTGGGCAGTCACGGGAATGAGGCGGTAGATCGTGCCTAGGCTGCCAAATTCGGCCACGTAGATCTCGCCCGCCTGGTCCTGGCCGAATGTGGCAAACGAAAAGGGCTCGCCGAAAAGTTGTGTGGCCGTCCACGCCCCGGTGGCATCTGGGGTCGCGCCCCAGATCTGGCCGCTGCACAGGTCCCCATAAATATAGGTGCCGGCGAGCCCCGGGATGGCCGCGCCGCGATAGCGATAGCCGCCCATGATGGCGCACTTGCCGTTGCTGTGGTCGTAATACAGGATCGGCGGGGTCAACGGCGGCGTGCCGGTGTTGCAGCCGGTGGGGGGATTATAGCAGGCCGGCCCCTCCATCAGGCGCCACCCGTAGTTCTCGCCCCCCACGCTGGCGGCCGGCTGGAGGTCCACCTCCTCCCACGCCTCGTTCCCCACATCCGCGATGAACAGATCGCCGGTGAGCCGATCGAAGCTGAAGCGCCAGGGGTTGCGCAGGCCGTAGGCCCAGATCTCCGGCTGGGCCCCCGTCGTGCCGACGAAGGGGTTGGTGGGCGGGATGGCGTAGGGCGACCCGTTGTTCACATCGATGCGCAGGATCTTGCCCAGCAGTTGGCCCAGGTCCTGGGCGCGGTTGGCGGGGTCGCCGATGGGGTTGTTCGATGCGTCCACGGTATAGCCGCCGTCGCCGACGCTGATGTAGAGATAGCCGTCCGTCCCGAATTGGAGCTGGCCCCCGTAGTGATGGTACGGATAATTGGGTTCCTGGATCGTCAGAAGGATGGCGGCCGAGGTGGGATCGGCCACGTTGGGGTTGGCGGACACGTGGTAGCGGGCGATGACGACGTTTCCGGACAGGTCGGTGTAATCCACGTAGAAGTAGCCGTTGCTGGTGTAGCTCGGGTGGAAGGCCATGCTCTGGAGCCCTTTGATATCGTCGCACGTGGTGAGGGCGCTGAGATCCAGGAACGGCGTGGCCAGGACCTGCGTGCCGTCGTAGATCAGGATTTTCCCGCATTGCGTGGTGATGAAGAGCCGGCCCGACGCGTCCCCCGCGTGCGTGAGGGACGTGACATTCGCCAACCCGGCAGCCACAGGCACCAGGGCAATGTTGGGCGTACCGCCGCCGGCGGGGACCGCCTGCTGCAACTGGATGGAGTGACTGGCAACGGCTGAGATGTTGCCGGCCGCATCCGTGTACCAGGCGTACACCGTCTTGGTCCCGTACCCTGCGGACAGGGTAAAGGGCGCATTGGCGTTGAAGGCCGGCGTGGCCGCCACGGCCACCCAGCCCGGCGCGGCGGGCGCGGGCGGCGCGGCGGACTCCGAGGCGTAGTATCCCGTCACCCCCACCCCATCGGTCGCCGAGAGATTCAACGTGACGGCCGGCACGTTGGTCGCGGCGCCGCCCCGATTGATGGTGATGGATCCCACGGGCGGCGTGGTGTCCTGGAAGGTCGCGGTGCAGGTCTTGTTGGCCGTCATGGTGACCTGCCCGTCCGCGCAGTCGGGGTCCCCGCTCCAGCCGGTGAAGCTATATCCCCCCGCGGGGGTGGCTGTGAGCGTCACCACCGTCCCGCTGGGGTATATCTCCTCGCAGTCCGCCCCGCAGTTGATGGTGCCGGGACTGGCCGTGATGGTCCCCGTCCCGGCCCCTGCCCGCGTCACGATCAGCGTGAAGCGCGGGGGGGGTGGCACGGGGGCCACGGCCACGCCGCCGTCCACATCGATCCGCGGCGTCGTGACCCCGTTGCGGGGGTCCGTGAGGAGCACGCCGGTGCTCTTCAGATCGTCCAGCACCTGGTCCACCGTCGCGGCGGGCGTCTTCTGCTTGATCACGGCCCACGCGCCGGTCACGTGGGGCGTGGCCATGGAGGTCCCGGAGAAGTAGGCGAAGCCCCCGCCGGGCACCGAGGAATAGATGGAGTCGCCGGGGGCCAGCAGCGAGAGGAAGGAGGCCGAGTTGGAGTACGAGGCGATGGCATCCGCCTTGGTGGTGGCGCCCACGCTGACGGCGCTGGAAATGCACCCGGGGGCCGAAAGACTGTTGGCGGAGCCGCTGTTCCCCGACGCGATCACCGTGGCGATGCCCACGGACCGCAGCGTGTCGATGATGGCCTTCTCGCTGGGGTTGCCCGTATCGCACTGGGACTGGGAGGAATAGAGTCCCCCGCCCAGGCTCAGGTTCACCGCCGCGATACGGTAATTGTTCCGCAGGTCGTACACGTGCTGCATGCCGGCCACGATGTCCGACGTGTAGGCCAGGGCGCAGGGATTTTCGCCGGCCCCGGTGCAGTTCGAGCCGGTGAACTCTGAAAAGACCTGGATGGCCAGGATGCCGGCGCCCTTGGCCACCCCCGAGAAGGGCGTGCCCTGGAAATTGCCGCCCGTGCCCGCGGCGATCCCCGCCACGTGCGTGCCGTGGCGGCACCCGCTCGAGGCATAGGTACAGGGAACCGCCGCGCCGGCCCCGGTCTGCGTCGTCGTGCCGTTGGGGCAGTTGCCGTTCCCCGAGTAGCACGCCTCCTCGATCACCTTGCCGGCCAGGAACGGGTGCGAGCCGTCCACCCCCGTGTCCAGGATGGCCACCATGCTTCCGGTGCCGTCGAACCCCTGGGCCCACGCCTGGTCCGCCCGGATCAGAGGGACGCTCTGGTAGAGCGTGACGCGGTAGAGGCTGTCGGGGTACACGCCCGCGACGAGGGGCGAGCCCTGCAGGGCGGCGAGGGCGCCCGGGCCCACCTCGACGGCCATGAACGGGATGGCCGAGTACTCCCAGCGTACACGATAAGGGTGGGCGCCCAGGGCCGCCCGGACGTTCGCCTGCATCGCGGCGATCGCCTGCCGCTGCGCGGCGACCGCCTGGGCGTGGGGAAGCGACCCCTCGGGGAGGGCGCTCAGATTCAAGTGAACGATAACCCGGGTGCCCCCCGCCGGTACCTGGCCCGCTCCTTGCGAAAATCCCTCGCGCACGGCGAGGGCCACCGCCCCCCCGAGGACGGCCAGCGCAAGGAGGAGGGAGAGCGCTCGCAGGGCGTCCTCCCGTCTCACGGGGTCCTCGTCTGGGGAGCAACCACCCGATCCTCCTGGATGCGGAGCACCGCGGACAAGCCGCCGAGGCGGCGCAGCGCCTCCGCCGAAACCTCAAGACCGATGAAGGGAATACTCTCGTAGCGGCGCGTGACGCGATGTGCCGTCCCTTCCAGCGCGTGAAGCGCCGCATCCTGTGCCGCAGCGATGCCGCCGGGCCCAGTCCGGAGCTCGACGATCACCCGAACGCTCCCCTCGGCCTCGGCACGAGCGAGCAGCTCCGCCGGCAGCCTGGGTTCGGGCTCCCCCAGGGCGGCCGAAGAGTTGCCGAGGGCCGCCGCCACGAGGGCGAGGAAGACCGCGCTCCGAGGGAGGAGGTTCGTCTCGAGTCTCATCACGGACAATCCCTCTCTATACTATTCAGCTGCGGCGGCTCCCATGGTGAGCCCCCTTGGGGCGGTGCGTCGAAAAATCGGCCTCTTCAAGCAGGGAGCATACCAACCTCCCCCGATTCCCGGGATCGACCGGGTCGCTAACCTCTCGAAGGGATGGATCTTTCTCGGGAAACGCACGGACCGAACGTGAGGCAAGAACCACTTCGCATTCACTTGTGTAAGCCCTTCCGACACCATTCGGAAGCTTCCGCAGTCCCATCGGCTAAGAACTCCCAGGAAATAAGCGGTCACAGGTGTCGGCGTTCTCGACACTGGAGAAGGTATTCCTGTCAGGTATATCGACGGAAGGCGGCGGGGCGTGGGGGGGAAGTCCCGGCCGGGGCGGCACCCGGGTAGTGCCCGGCGCTCCCCCGCGAAGGTGACAGAACATCCTGGCGGGGGCGGCCCGGGCTATGGAAGCGTGACCTTCACCATCCCGTCCTCGACGGTCACGGGGAAGGTCTGGAGGCGGAAGCGGGGGTCGGCCACGCAGACGCCGCTGGGGATCTCGAATTCCCACCCGTGCCAGGGGCAGCAGAGGATCTCCCCCTCCTGGGTGAAGTACTCGCGGGTCTCCCCGCCGGGCAGCACCTCGGCCGTCAGCTTGCCGAGCACCTCGCCGGTGCACACCGGGCCGCCCAGGTGGGCGCACTCGTTCAGCAGCGCGTAGAACCGCCCGCCCACGTTGAAGACCCCGATCTCGCGGCCGTCCACGGTCACGATCTGCCGCCCGCCGACCGGAATGGCATCGCCCCTGCCGATGAGGTGCGTCGCCATCAGCACTTCCCCCGCAGCTTGTAGACCTTGCGCGCGGTGTTCCCCAGGATGTTCTGCTTGGCCTCGGCGGAGAGGAACGGCAGGTCCTGGATGACCCGGGGCGGGTCGAAGTCCCAGTGCGGGTAGTCCGAGGCGTACATCAGCGTCCGCTCGGCGTCGATCATCTCGAAAACCGGGCGGAGATGCCGCGGGTCCTTGGGCTCCTCCAGGGGCTGATTGGTGTAGTACCACTCCCGCATGTAGTCGCTGGGCAGCTTCTTGAAGAGGGGCATCTCCTCCCGGCGCTTCCGGTAGGACGCGTCCAGGCGCGCCATGAGGCCGGCCGCCCAGAAGAGCCCGCACTCCTGGAACACGATCTTGAGCCCGGGATACTTCTCGGGGATGCCCTGCTCCAGCAGGCTGGTGGCCTGCACGACGTTGAAGAACTGGAAGCCCAGGGTGTGCGTGGAGATGAAGCGCTGGAAGCCCCGGATCCCCAGGTCGGTCAGGCCGGCGCCGCCGCCGTGGAACACGATGGGCAGGTCCGTCTCCAGGGCCGCCACGTAGAGCGGGTCGTAGCTGTCGTCGCCCATGGGCGGCTCCAGGCGGTCCGTCATCAGGCAGATGCCCGCCACCGCCCTCTCGCCGCCCACGCGCCGGATCAGCTCGGCCGCCTTGCGGGGGTGCTGCGTGGGGGCCACCACCAGGGCGTAGATCCCCCGGTCCGGGTCCGCCACCTGGTCCAGCATGTAGTCGATGTAGGCGTTGGCCAGGGCCACGGCCATGTCCTTCACCGGGTTCGCCCCGAAGGTGATGAACCGCTGGGAGACGAGGATGGACACGTCCACGCCCAGGAACTGCATGGCCACCGGCACCTCGGCCGGGCGCATGGGGTTCCTGGGATACGAAACGTTGTCCCGCCGGATGCGGCCGGCGACCTCGCGATCGCCCATGCTGTTGGGCAGCAGGTTGCGGATGGACTGCTTCCCCACCCGCCGCTTCCAGGGCTCCGGGAGGTAGCGGATGATCTCCTCCAGCGGCTCGTAGTAGTGGGCGTCCGCGTCCACGATGAAGGGCTTGAGGCTTCCGCCGTTCGCTGCGGTGCGTGCCATGGGTGCCTCCTTGGCGCGGACCCCTGGCCGGGGCCCTCCCCTTCGCCGCCCTACCCCTCCCCGGGTTTGGGCGGCGGCGCGGCCGACAGGACGATCTCGCCCAGGGACCAGGCCGCCTGGTAGCGGACCACGAGGTCCGAATCCGCCAGGGCCTTGCGCAGGGGCTCCAGGGGGGCGAGCCGGCCCATCTGCCCCAGCGTCCACGCGGCCCTCACGCGCAGGTGCTCGTCGCCGTCCGCCAGCATGTCCGCCAGGCCGGGGGCGCCCGCGCCGTCCCCCAGGCGGGCCAGCGTCCACGTGGCCCACATCCGGTCCTCACGGTCGGGCGCGGCCTGCGCGGCCTGCTGGAGGAAGGCGCGGGGCGCCTGGTCCCCCAGGTTGCTCAGGGCCTCCGCGGCGAAGAGGGCCACGGCGTCGCGGGGATTCTCCAGCATGTCCACCAGCAGATCGCGGGCCGCGGGATCACCCTGCCGGGCCAGGGCCTCGGCGGCCACGATCCGATCGAAGGGATCGCGCGGCGTCGCCTCCCCCTGCGCCTGGAGGATGCGGCGCAGGATCGCCTCCCCCTGCGCGTCCCCCAAGAGGGCCAGGGCCACCGCGGCGCGCAGCCGCACCGCGTGTTCCCTGTCCTTCAACGCCGCCCGCAGCGCCTCCCCGGCGCCCTGCGCGCGCATCACGCCGAGCGCCTCGGCGGCCACGGCGCGCACGCCGCCGTCCTCGTCCTTCAGGGCGCCCTGCGCCAGGGCCTCCGCCTCCGGCCCCTTCACGCGCCCCAGCCCGCGCAGCGCCAGCGCCCGCACGGACGGGTTCGCGTGCCCCAGCGCCTCGCGGAACAGGGGCATGGCCTTGGCATCGCCCAGGGCCGCCAGCGCCATGGCCCCGCGAGACTCCAGATAGCTGTCGCGGCTCCGGAAGGCGCTCCGGACCAGGGTGAGACCGACCTGGCGCGCCAG
>DASPOZ010000217.1:0-2336 GCA_035625755.1 Candidatus Sulfotelmatobacter sp. | reverse complement strand
CCGTCTGCACGGTGAGCGAGGTGAGATCGGCGCGCCAGGTCCCCACCACTGCGGAGCCGCCCCGCCTCCGGATCACGCCGTGAGGCATGCCGCTCCTCCGCTAGCAGGCTGCTGAAAAAGGCCCAACATCTCTCCCCGCTGCCTCGGCGGCAGCGGGTGGGGCGTTGGCGCCTTCGCGTGGCGCTGCGACGTACGGACCCAGTACGCCTCGCACCTCGCATCGCGCGCCGCCTTGCACCTGGGCCTTTTGAGCAGCCTGCGGAAAAGCGGGTTTCTCAGCATCCTGCTAGACGCTGATGGCTGGACGCTGAAATCAATCTCGTGGGGAACGTCGAACGTCATGCATCGAGCGTCCGGCCGTCGGGGTCAGGCCTTGACGGGGGCGGGCGCCCCGCCGGCCTCGCCGGGGGCCCGGGAGGGGGGCAGGGGGTCGGCCAGGGTGTTCCAGCGCCCGCAGGCCGGGCAACGGTCCGTCCACTCCTCGGCCGCGGCCCCGCAGGCGCCGCAGCGGAACGCTTGATCGGGCGCCCGGCTGGCAGCCAGGGCGCGCCGGGCATAGTCTAGCGCCTGGGCCAGGTGGCCCCGACGGCGGTGCACCTCCGCCAAATCGTGCAGCGCCGGGGCGAACGCGGGCGCATCCCGCGCCACGGCCTCCAATTCGGCCGCCGCCTCGTCCAGCATCTCCAGCCGCAGGCACAGGCGGGCCAGGCGGTAGCGGAGGCGGACGTCGTCCGGCGCCCGCAACAGGGCCCGGTGAAAGAAATCGATGAGGCGGTGGGGCCGCTCCTCCGCCAGGTAGGCGCGTTCCAGGCAGGCCAGCAGCGCCGTGTGGCCGGTGACCTCGTAGGCCCTGTGCCAGAGGCGCACGGCCCGCCCGGGCCGGCCGAGGCGCAGGTGCGTGTCCCCCAGGAGCACGTAGGCCGGGGCGAACCTCGGGTCCGCCCGCAGCACCTCCCGCGCCACGGCGGCGGCCTCCCGGGACCGCCCCGCCTCCAGCGCCGCCCGCCCCGCGCGGGCGCGCAGCCCGCACCAGGCCTGGAGCGCCGGACCCGCACGGCCCCCCTCGCCCGTGGCCCCGCCCAGGATGGCGGCCTGGGCCTCGGCTGCGTCGCCCCACCGGCCGGCCTGCGCCAGCAGGTCCCGCAGCCGCTCCAGCACCCAGACATTGTCCGGCGCCACGGCCCGCAGCCGCTCCAGCACCTCGATGGCGGCGTCCGTCTGGCCCGTGGCCTCGTAGTCCTGGGCCAGGTGCTGGAGGGCCTCCGGGTTGCTGGGCTGCAGGTCCCGCGCCCGCGCGTGCAGCCGGAGGGCCTCGGCTAGGTCGCCGGCGGCGCGGCAGAGGGCCCCCAGGCGCACCAGGGCCGCCGCATCGTCCGGGGCGACGCGCAGGCGGTCGCGCAGCCGCGCCCGCTCGGCGCCCGGGCTGCTCCGGCCGAGGAGGGAGAGCGGCCAGCGGTCAGCCAGTGAGCCCATGATCTCCGGCACCCAAACGACTGCTTCGCCGATCGCTGAAAACCTTGCCTTCGCGCGGGCAGCTCAAAAAGGTCCAGGTGCAAGGCGGCACGGCGCGCCATTGCGGAATGCGTGCTTCGACAGGCTCAGCACGTCCTGAGCCCGTCGAAGGACGGATTGCGGAATGCGGAATGGGAGGGCCAGTACGCCTCGGCCCACCCGGTGCCGGCGAGGCAGCGGGGAGAGACGCTGGGCCTTTCTCAGCAGCCTGCTGGGCCATATGCGGGATGGCGGAGGCGGGATGCCGGGCGGGGGGGCCGACGATGCGCTATCGCCGTTCCTCCTCCTCCTGGCACCGGATGCACAGCTTGGCGAAGGGCAGCGCCTCCAGCCGTTTCTCGCCGATGGGCTCGCCGCAGCGTTCGCACAGCCCATAGTTCTTGCGGCGGATCTTCTGGAGGGCGTCGTCCACCTGTTGCAGGAGGCGGCGCTCCGTGTCCCCGATGGAGAGGAGGAACTCCTTCGTGTACGCGGTGGACGCCTGGTCCGCGATGTCCTGGATGAGCTCCTCGCTGGCCTGGATGGACTGCCGGTTGCTCTCGCGCACCCCGCTGACCAGCTCCGTACGCTTGGCCAGCAGTTTCTGGCGCATGCGCTCGAGGACCTGTTCCCGGAGGGGGGCGGGTTTCTCCGCGGGGGGGGCCGGCGGGGCGGGGCGGACCGGGGCCGCCGGCCGCCCGGCTGCGCGCGCGGGGGGGGCGGGCCGCCGGACCGCCGGGCGGGCCGCATGGGCGGGCCGGGCCGGGCGGGCGGCCTTCGCCGGGCGGGCCGCCCTGGCCGTCTTGCCCGCCTGGGCGGGCTTGCCGCGGGCCGCCCGCCTGGCT
>DASPOZ010000216.1:0-10142 GCA_035625755.1 Candidatus Sulfotelmatobacter sp. | reverse complement strand
GTAACACCTTTCGTCTTAGGTGCCACCTGTTCGTTGCTCATCGTGCTTTCCTCTCTGTACTTCCAGGGCCTAACTTCTAATTGGGCCGACCGGCCTATGTAGTAATTCGCACTGACCGGCTCGCAGTCTACAACCCTCCGGCGGTCGGCGCAACGGACGGCGGGAAATCCTGTGTTGGCGCAAGTTGCAAGGGCGCGCCACCCGCGTCGGGGGTGTAGTTATCGAGACCGGCACGCAGCGTATGAGCGGTCTCGGGTGGGGATGCCCCGGGTTCAGAGAGTGAGGCTATCCGGACCACCGGGCTCTGAACGTCCTGGCGGCCAAGGTTCGGCATGTGGATCGAGATCGCAGGAATGAGGCGCCGGCCAGTTTTTGGCGCCCAAGCGATCGGATGGCAGAACGTCGGCGGTAGGACCGCGACGCGCGAATCCGTGGTGGGAGATGCCCCGGAGCCCCGCCGAACGCCGTCAGGATTTAGAAGGATGCTGAAAAACCCGTTTTGGCCCAGGCTGCTCAAAAAGGTCCAGATGCAAGGCGGCGCGCGGAGGGCCGAGTGAGGCGTACTCCGCCTACGCCGCAGCGAGCGCGCGAGCGCGCCAACGCCCCAGCCGCTGCCGTTCCCCGGGCAGCGGGGAGAGATGCCGGGCCTTTTTCAGCAGCCTGTTAGGTTTTCGGGCGCTCGTCGATGACGCGCTTGGCCTTGCCGATGCTTCGCTCCAGGGTCTTGGGGGGCACCACCTTCACGCCCACGGTGATGCCCACCACGCCGTGGACCTTCTGGCGCACCTTCTGGGCCGCCGCCTCCAGGGCCGCGCCGCCGCGGGCGGCCACCTCGGGCTTGGCCTCCACCACCACCTCCAGGGCGTCCAGGGCGCCCTCGCGGCGCACCACCAGCACGTAGTGGGGCTCGCACTCCGGCACGCCCACCAGCAGGCTCTCGATCTGGGAGGGGAAGACGTTGACGCCCCGGATGATCAGCATGTCGTCGCTGCGGCCGGTGATCTTCTCCATCCGCGTCAGGGTGCGGCCGCAGGGGCAGGGGTCGTCCCGCAGCACGGAGATGTCCCGCGTGCGGTAGCGGATCACCGGGGTGGCCTCCTTGGTGAGGGTGGTGAACACCAGCTCACCCCGCTGCCCGGGGGGCAGGGGCTCCAGGGTGACGGGGTCCACGATCTCCACCAGGAAATGGTCCTCGAAGATGTGCAGACCCCGCCGCTCCCGGCACTCGGAGGAGACGCCGGGCCCGATGATCTCGGTGAGTCCGTACAGGTCCAGCGCCACCAGGTCCAGGCGGGCCTCGATCTCCCGCCGCATCTGCTCGGACCAGGGCTCGGCCCCGAAGAAGCCGATGCGGAGCTTGAGGGTCTTCGGGTCGATGCCGGCGTGCTGGATCTCCTCCGCCAGGTTCAGGGCGTAGGACGGCGTGCAGCAGAGGACCGTGCTGCCGAAATCCTGCAGCACCAGGATCTGGCGCTCGGTGAAGCCGCCGGACATGGGGATCACGGTGCACCCGATCCGCTCGGCCCCCTGGTGGAAGCCCAGCCCCCCCGTGAAGAGGCCGTACCCGTAGGCGTTGTGCACGATATCGTCGGGCCCCACGTCCCCCATGCCCAGGGTGCGGGCGATCACCTCCGTCCACGTCTCCAGGTCGCGCCGGGTGTAGCCGACGACGATGGGCTTGCCGGTGGTGCCGGACGAGGCATGGGTCCGCACCACCTGGCTGAGGGGCACCGCGAAGAGGCCGAAGGGATAATGGTCCCGCAGGTCGGTCTTCACCGTGAAGGGGAGGTGCCGCAGGTCCTCCAGGCTGCGGATGTCCTGCGGCGCCATCCCCTTCCGCTGGAAGGCCTGGCGGTAGAAGGGGATCCGCTCGCAGGCGTGCGCCGCCACGGCCCGCAGCCGCTCGAGCTGCAACGCCCGCAGCCGCTCCCGGGGCATGGTCTCGTGCGCCTGATCCCACATGGCTCTCTCCATTGCCGATTGCCGATTGTCGATTGTCGATTGGGGATGGCCGGCCCTGGCGCCGCCGCTCAATCCTCAATCGACAATCGCAAATCGACAATCGACAATTCCTTCGGACCTCCGATCCCCGACCCCCGTCGTCAGACCTTCGGGGGGCGGCGGAGCCGCACCAGCACGGCGGCCGCCGCGAGCACGAACAGGAGCGCGCTCATCACCTGGGCCGCGCGCAGGGGCCCGAGCATGAGGCTGTCGATGCGGAAGCCCTCCACGATGAAACGGCCCACCGAGTAGAGGGCGAAGTAGCAGAGGGTCAGCGCCGCGGGGCGGTCTTCCAGCCGGCGGCGGAGGACGAAGTAGAGCACGGCGAACACCCCCAGGTCCCAAAGGGATTCGTACAGGAAGGTGGGGTGGAAGTACTCGAAGCCGGCGAGGTGGGCCGGCCGGTGGTAGGGATCGATGTACAGCTTCCAGGGAAGGTCCGTGGGGGTGCCGAAGGCCTCCTGGTTGAAGAAGTTGCCCCAGCGCCCGATGGCCTGGCCCAGGATCACCGAGGGCACCAGGATGTCCAGGTAGGTCGCGATGGGCAGGTGCCGGGCCCGGCCGTACAGGAAGACGGCCAGGCCCCCGGCGATGAGGCCGCCGTGGATGGCGAGCCCGCCCTCCCAGACGGCCAGGATCTTGCCCGGATGGAGGCGGTAGTACGGCCAGTTGAACGCCACGTAGTAGAGGCGTGCCCCCGCCAGCGCCACCAGGATGGTGAGGACGATGACGTTGAGGAGTTGGTCCGGATCCTCCCGGCGCCGAACCGCCTCCCGCTGCGCCAGGAGGGTCCCCAGCAGCACCGCGCCCGCGATCAGCACGCCGTACCACCGGATGGCCAGCGGGCCGATGTGGATGGCCACCGCGCCGGGGGAGCTGAACATTCCACCTCCTGGCCGGACGCCCGGGGCCCGCCGCCGGACGCCGAGGCGCCGCCGTGAGGGCCTCTCTCCTCCAGCGTCGGGCAGCCTAGCGGGCGTCGAGCGCGAGGACCTCGTTCAGGTCGCTGAAGGAGGAGCCCGGGGTGGGCCCGCCGCTCACCACGTACACGCGGCCCCCCACGGCCACGGCCCCCAAGCCGTGCCGGCCCGCGGGCATGGGCGGGAGGCTGTGCCAACGGTCCGCCGCCGGGTCGTACTCCTCCACCTCGCGGAACGTCCCGGCCGGGCCCTCGCCTCCGAACACCAGGATGCGCCCGGCCCAGGCCGCGGCCGCGATGCCGCTCCGGGCGGTGGGCAGCGGCGCGCGCGCCCGCCAGCGATCCGTCGCCGGGTCGTACTCCTCGGTGGCGTTCAGGTTGCGCCGGTAGTCGCCGCCGAGCCTCCCGCCGATGGCGTAGAGTCGTCCACCCGCCTCGGCCGCCGCGTGGTGGTCCCGCGGGGTCGGCATGGGCGCCCGCCGCTCCCAGCGGTCGGTGGCCGGATCGTACACCTCGAGGGCCCCCGTGTTCCCGCGGGCCATGCCCCCCGCGGCGTAGACCTTGCCGCCGATGGCCGCCGCGGCCAGGGCGCCGCGGGCCGTGGGCACGGGCGCCCGGCGCTCCCAGCGGTCCGCCGCGGGATCGTACGACCAAGCCGCGTCCACCGCCGCCCAGCCCTCGCCATAGCCGCCGACCACGAAGAGGCGCCCCCCGATGCCCACGGCCGCCGCGTGGTTGACGGGCTCGGGGAGCGGCGCGCGGGTGCGCCACGCGTCCGTCGCGGGGTCGTACTCCTCGGTGGTGCCCACCGTGCCGGTCTGATCGAAGCCGCCGATGACGTAGATCTTCCCTCCCACCTGCGCGGCCGCCACTTCGGTGCGGCGGGTGGGCGAGGGTGCGCGCCGCGTCCAGATGCCCGGCGCGGGCGCCGCGCCCCATGCCGCCGCGAGCGGTGCCCCGGCCAGGAGGGCCGCGAGGGAGACCCGCGCCATCGGGCGGACGCGGGGCCGACCCCAGAGGGGAAGACCGGTATGCCCGGGCGCGGGGCCGGCGGCGCTGGACACGCGCCTCAGCCCCGGGTCCTGCGCGCGGCGTCCGAGCCGGCGCCGCGCCTGCCCACCCCCACGGCCCGGGACCGGGCCCGCACCAGGTAGGCGAGGCCCTCGGCCACCGGCATGGGGGAAAAGCCGAAGGCCTTCCGCACGCCGTCCGGGGCCGTGATGGTCTCGGCGTTGAGCGTCTCCACGCTCCCCACCGCCCAGGGCCCCTGCGGCTGCCAGTGCTCCAGCCAGGCCATCAGGCGGCGCATCCAGGGGGCGGGGACGCGGAAGGTGGGCCGGCGCAGGCGCAGGGCCCGCAGCACCAGGCCCACCAGCCCCTCCACGGTGTGATGCTCGGGGCCGCCCACCGGAATGGTGCGGAAGATCCAGTCCTCGCCTTCCAGGCCGCGGAGGATGCACGACACCACGTCACCCACCCAGATGGGCTGCACCGAGCCGGAGCCCGTGCCGGGGATGGGGGTGGCCGGGAGCCGCCGCGCAAAGGTTTCGATGGCCTCCAGCGTGCTGTCCCCCTCGCCGAAGATGGGGCCGGCCTGCAGGATGAGGTAGGGGAGCCCGCTCTCGCGGACGACCTGCTCGGCCTGCCAGAGGGCGTGGAGGAAGGGCGCCTCGGGCGTCTGCCGCGCCCCCAGGGCGCTCAGGACCACGAGGCGGTGCACCCGCGCCGCCCGGCACACCTCCACGAGGCAGCGCGTGCCCTCGCCGACGCGGCGCAGGAACCCCTCCCCGCCCGACCGCGGCGAGGCCGCCAGGTGGATCACGGTGCGCGCGCCGGCCATGGCCTCGGCCAACGCGGCGGGGTCCCGCACGTCCCCGGGGGCGGCCTCCCACGTCGCCGGGACGCCGGCCGGCAGCGCCCGGCGGTGCACCAGGCAGCGCACCGGCGCCTCGGCCGCGGCCAGCCGCCGCAGCAGGTGCCGCCCCACGAAGCCCGTGGCCCCCGTGACCAGGATCATCGCGCCCCCGACGGCCCCGGCGCCTCGCCGGCGGGCGCCGGCGGGAGCATTCCCGGCGTGGCCGGATGGGGCGGTTCGAAGAACTCGACGCGGTCGCGGGAGCGGACCTTCACCGAGATCAGCTCGTCCGCCCGCAGCACGGTGAGGTCGAACACGTCCCCCACCTTCCCCTTCCAGAGCGCGGTGAAGAACTCCTCGCGGCCCGCCAGGGGCTTCCCGTCCATCTGGGTGATGATGTCGCGCGGGCGGAGGTCCGCCCGGTCGGCCGGGCCCCCCGGGGTCACCCCAGCCACGGCTACGCCCTCGCGGGCGGGGGCCGCGTAGAGGCCCAGCCAGGGGCGGGGCGCGCGGCTCTTCACCCGGCCCCCCCGCACCAGCTCCTCGAAGTCCGCGGCGATGTGCTCCACCGGGATGCCGAAGCTCACCTGCGGCGCGTCGGACTCGCTGAAGGCCATCACCCCCACCACCGTCCCGCCGGCGTCCAGCAGCGGGGCGCCGGACCCGCCGCTCGGGGTGGGGATGTTCGTCTGGATGGCCCGCGGGAGCCGGTACTCCCAGTACCCGGTGAACTCGGGAAGCCCGCCCACCAGGCCCGCGCCCAGGGTACGCTTCGTCCCCCCCTGGCTGGCCAGGGATACCACCAGCTGGCCGAGCCTCAGGTCCTGAGAGCGGCCCAGCGGGACGTGGGAGAGGTTCGGCAGGACGGGCATGCGGAGCACCGCGAGGCCGGATTCCGGGTCCGTCCCCGCCACGCCGGCCAGGGCGCGCCGGCCGTCCGCCAGGGTCACGGTCACCTCCTCGGCCCCCGCCACCACGTAGTTCGCGGTGAGGATGTGGCCTCGCCCGTCCACCAGCACGCCGGTGCCGCGCCGCTCGCGGCCCAGGATCTGGGCGGCCGGCCCCGCGGAGACGACGTGGAGGTCCACCACGGCCGGGGCGGCGCGGTCCGCCACGTCGATGATGGCCTGGTTTGGCTCCGCCGCCGCGCGGGCGGGGGACGGCACCCAGGCGGGCGCCAGGGCGAGGGCGAGGGCCGCCACCCAGGCTCCATGCGCGCGTGTCATGCCATCCCCCCGCCCGCGGCGGGGGCCCGGCCCGAGTCCCCTCGAGGGCCCTCCGCCTCCCGGTTCCGGGTGACCTGGCAGAGGATCTCGCCCGGGCGGCCGTCGCGCCACCAGAGGAGCCCGAAGCCCCGCGCGGTGCATTCCGACACCAGGCGCTGGAACGAGGGGCGCCCTTCCACCTCGTAGGCGCCCACCTCGGATCGCGTCTCGCGCTCGATCAGCCGCACCTGCATGCCGCGCCCCGCCGCTCCCCGGGGGCACGTCCGGCGTGAATGGCGGACGCGCCGCCGGCCGTCACGACGGCCTCAGCTCTTGCGGGAGGTCTTCGCGAAGAAGCTGCTGAAGACCGGCTCCGCCTTCGAGCTGCTGCACTTGGGGCACTTGATCCGCTTGTGCTCCCGCTCGCTGATGGTCATGCTCAGCGAGAACTTCTTGCCGCACCCGCCACAGCGGAAATCATACACCGGCATGCTCGCCCCCTCCATCCCTGATGAGAGAACCCCGGGAAACGGATCCCGCCGCCGCTAGGACGCTTCCTTGAGGCGCCGCATCTTGCGCTTGATCCGCTTCATCTGGGAGCGGACGGCCTTCAAGTTCTTCCGGTCATGCGCGTCGAGCGCCTTCCCGCGATCGGCCTTCAGGGCCTTGATGCGGGCCTTCAGGGCCCCCATCTCCCCCACCGCCTTCGGCGCGGCCTTGTCCTCCTTCGGCCGCAGGCCTTGGGCCACTTCCTCGGCGATGATGGCCTCCACCAGGTCTTCCTTCTTCATCCCCGAGACGCCCTTGATGCCTGGGAACTGCGCCAGGGCCAGCTCGCGCAGCTTGATCACCGTCATCTCTTCCAGTTCGTGACGCGGGAGCACTGCCATGGGGGCCTCCATTAGATGGCATGGCCCTCGCGGGGGTGCGCGTCCCGCGTCGGGGCGATGCCGTGGGGATCCATCGTTTCTCCGTGGAGCGGCGAGGAACTACGGCCCTGGAGTGGGGCTGATGGGCACGGGTATTATATCCACGGCATCCCAAAAAGCAAGGCGCACGAGGCCGCGCGCCCCCTGCCGCACTGCCCGCAGTGCGGCCGGGTATCGGCCCCTTTTCAGCAGACTACCGTGTCCCGCAGGCCGCTCAAAAAGGCCCAGGTGCAAGGCGGCGCGCGAAGGGCCGAGTGAGGCGTACTCCGGGTACGCCGCAGCGAGCGCCCGAGCGCGCCAACGCCGCAGATGGGCCTTTTTCAGCGGCCTGCTTCAGCGGCCTGCCACCCGGTGAAAGACCCCCGCCCCCACCAGCAGCACCGCCGCGGCCACCCCGAACCCCGCGCCGAATCCCTTCGCCGCGATCACGGGACCCACCAAGAGCGAGCCGGCCGCCATGCCGGCATAGAGGGCCATGCTGTACCCCCCCATGGCCGCCCCACGCACCGACGGCTCCGTGGCCTCGCCCAGGGCCGCCCCCGTGGCCACGGCGCCGACGCCCTGGGCGAATCCCGTCACGCCGACGGCCGCCGCCAGCAGGACAGGGTCCCCGAGGACGGGGATCGCGGCGGCGGCGGCGGCGAAGGCCAGCATCCCCCCGGTAGTGAACGGCGCCCGCACGCCCAGCCGGTCCGAGAGGTAGCCCACGGGGGCCCGCATCCCCATGTTGCAGAGCGCCTGGAGGCCGAAGAGGCCCCCAATGGCCCGCCGTGACAGGCCGAGATCCTGGGCGTAGAGGGGCAGGAACGCCAGGAGGACGCCCCAGGCGAAGGTCATGCAGAACATGGCCCCCCAGCATCCCAGGACCATCGGGTCCCCGGCCACCTGGAGAATGCCTACCCGCGGCACGGCCGCCTTGCCACCCGGCGGTCCCCGCCGGCCCGCCATGAGGAGAGGGGGGGCCCGCCGCTCCGGCAGGCCACCCGCGGCGAGGCCGAAGCTGGCCACGAGGACGGCGCCGGAGGCGAGAAAGGCGAAATGGAACCCCACCAGGTCCGCCGCGAACCCGCCCAGCGCGGGGCCCAGGCTCAGCCCCCCGTACAGCGCGGTGGTGTACCATCCGTAGGCACGGCCGGCGTGCTCCGCCCCCCCCGCCTCGCCGATGTAGGCCATCACGGCGGGCGTGAAGGCCGCCATCGCCCCCCCGGCCAGGGCCATGACCGTTATGAGGAAGAGGGCCCCGTCCCGCAACGGAAGGGTGAATGAGGCGGCCGCGCTGATGGCCACGCCGGCCACGATGAGGCGGTGTCGCCCGAATCGGTCCGCCAGCACGCCGCCGGGGATCGCCGTGGCGGCGGCCACCACCATGAAGGCCCCCATCATCAGCCCGACCTGCCCCGCGCCGGCGCCGCCGGCGCGGGCGTACAGCGGGAGCAGCGGCATGCGCATGTAGGCGCCCACGTAGTGGAGGAACACGATGAGGCAGGCCAGGCCGACGGGAGAGTGGAGGCGAAAGGGGGGCGCCATGGGGCGGTTAATTGGCTTGCCTCGACGGGAGGGGCACCGATGCGTCCGGCCGAGACGGCCGGCGCCCGCGGGAGCCGCGCGAAAGCCTGCGCCGTCCGCTACGCATTGTCATCGCGGCAGATGGCCATCCGGCTGTCCGCCCCGGGCCGCGCCCGGGGCGCCAGCAGCCCGCGTCCGAGCAGACAGATCGCCCCCACGATGGTCATGGCGCCCCCACCGTAAAGGTCGGAGGACGGCGGATGGGACATCGGCGGAGTATGGCCCAGGATGAGCCGAGGTGCAAGGAACTACAGGGCAGACGGGATGTTCGATAGGGGCAGGCGCCTCCGCCGATTCCCGCCCCCGGTCCCCGAGTCCGGATCGATGGGCGGCACGTCCACGCTCGTGATCCCGCCGTTCAGGGCTTCGTCCTCGCCACCAACTCCTCGGCCACGGGGATGAGATCGCTGACGTCGAGCTTTTCGAGCGCCCTGATCGTTAACCCCGCGTGCGAGTCGGCCGCCCCCACGGCCATGTCGTTATGGCCCTCCCGCCGCAGATCGTTTTCCAGCCGCTGCCGGTATTCCCGGGCCTTGCCGAGCACCTGGGCCTGCTTCTGGGCGGTGGAGCGAAGCTCCTTGAGCAGCGATTGCGCCACCTCGTGGGCTGCTGGGTCGGCCGCGGCTGCGCCGCGGGCTTTGTCGAGGCCGCCGGTCAGCCCCGCGCGGGTTTCGCCGGCGTATTCCAGGAGGTACTGGATCGACATCAGGTTGCGCCAGACGTCGTAGGCCGTATCCAGCTTGGAATACATGCGCTCGGCGCCGCCCATCATCTCCCACAGCGAAAACGTATTGGCATAGGCGACGACGATCTTTCCCCTGAGGTCGGAGAGCGCTGCCGGTTCTTGGGCGCAGGCCTCGCCGCCGATCACGGCGATCGCGATGCTGGCCGCCGCTACGGCGACGATGAGTCGTCGCATGAGGTCCCCTCCTTTCGTGTGCGGTGAAGCCCCGTGGCCCTATCGGAAGTCGGCCGTCTCGCGCACGTACGGTGGGAAGTCTTCAGCTTCGGGCGCTCCCCATGCCTTGGATGGCGTGCAACGGAAGCGCACGAGCGGGGGGCGGGGACCAGCTTCGCTGCATGTCGCGCGGCAGCCCCGCCGTGGCCGCGGGCCCGACCCCCGGCCACCCCACCCGGCCCCCCCGGCGGAGGGTCACGCGGCCTCCTCCACCGGCAGCACGAACACCTTGATGCCGCCGGGCCGCTTGTGGCGTGCGTCCAGCGAGGCCTTCAACGCCTTGATCTCCTGCACCAGGCCCCGGGCCTCCCGGTCGGGCAGCACGCTGAAGGCCAGGTTGTCGTGCCCCGGGGAGCCGTGAATGCCGAAACGCTTCCCTGCCTCGCCACTGCCGAAGACCCGCTGGACCTCCGTGAAGCCCGGGAGCGCGAGGCGTTCGAAGAGGTCCCGCATCGTATCCTCGTACTCCGCGTGGAACACGAGCAGGACCATCTTCACGGCCGTCACCCCCGCGCCCGGTGGCCCACGGTGTACCCGCCGCACCCCGGGCCCCTGCTAGACATTGTACGACCTCCCCCGCGCCGGCGAAAACGCCCCGGGGAAGCCCGGCCGCCCCTCAGGCCTCCGGCACCCGCACCCGCTCGGCCGCCGGCGCCGCCTCCGGGACGGGCGCGGCCCCCGTGGCCGGCCGCCGGCCCCGCAGCCGCTG
>DASPOZ010000215.1:0-2231 GCA_035625755.1 Candidatus Sulfotelmatobacter sp. | reverse complement strand
CCCCCCGGGGCACTGGGCCGCCAGGGCCAGCACCTGGGGGGCGTGGCCGGCGTAGCGCTGCTCCAGGCTCACGATGGTCATGCCGAAGCCGCCGGCCGCGGCGGGGTGGGAATAGACCCCCCGGACCCCCGGCACGCCCAGGTTCTCCAGGTCGTTCCAGATGCGGCTGCCCTTGGCGATGGCGAAGAGCAGGCTCTGCTCGCAGGCCGGGTAGTCGGCCATGAGGGCGTTGGTCAGGATCGGGTCCGCGCGATGGTGGAGCGCCTTCACCTCCACCAGGAAGGCCAGGTCTTCCGGCCGGCCGTAGTAGCCGGTGAACTCGCCGAAGGGGCCCTCCAGCTTCATCGCGTTGGGGGCGACCACGCCTTCCATGACGATCTCGGCGCGGGCCGGGATCGGCAGGTCCGTGACGGCGCCGGGGGCCAGCTCCAGGGGGGCGCCCAGCATCCCGCCAACGAAGTCCAGCTCGGACATGGTCTTGGGGAAGGTCTGCGACCCGGCGATGAAGAGGGCCGGGATCACGCCCCACGCCGCCACGACCTGGCAGGGCTTCCCACGCTGCCACCAGCCTTCGATGTGCAGCCGGGCGTCCTTCCCCGGCGAAAGGTAGAGGCCCACGTGGCTGCGGTCGTGCACCATCATGCGGTAGGTCCCCACGTTGATCCAGCCGGCCTCGGGATCGCGCGTGATGACCGCGTCCGCCGTGCCGATGTAGCGGCCGCCATCCAGGGGCCAGTGGCGGGGGGCGGGGAAGCGCGCGACGTCCACCTGGTCGCCGGTCAGGACGAACTCGTTGACGGGGGCGCCGGCCGCATCCACGGTGACGGGAGGGATGGCCCGATTGAAGCGAGAGCGGCAGCGGCGGATGAGGTCCATCACGCCCAGGCCCGTGGGCTCGCCCACGGCGAGGGCGATCCGGTCCGCGCTGGAGCCCAGCATGCCCCAGAGCGAGCGATACCCCGGCGGATACCCCTTGATGTTCTCGAAGAGCAGGGCGGGGGCGCCGATCCCCTGGTGCGCCAGGTAGGTGATGGCCCCCATCTCCTCGTCCCAGTCCACCTCGGCCTTCACCCGCCGCAGCTCCCCCATGGCCTCCACGCGGGCCATCCATTCGCGCAGGTCGCGGGGGGCGGGGGCCGGCGGGGGACCGGGCGCCGGGCCGCGGGACGGGGCGGGGACGGGATAGTCATCCATCGGTCGCCCTCCTATCTCAGGAAGCTCAGGTCCACCACCTTGTCCACCGGGACGGCCTGGGGCATGTAGCCGTTGGCCACGAACCAGCGGATCTGGTCCGCCAGGCTGTCCAGGTTCGGGCGCCCCTTGGGGTCCTGGTAATGGGGGATGGCGGCCTTGATGGCCCTGGCCGGGACCTTGGTGAACTTCTCGATGATGGCCGCCACCTCGGGGTCGTGCACCCCCTTGGCGTTGTAGAGTTCGGCGCCCTTCAGGTACGCGTTCATCCAGCGCTGGGCCACGGCCCGGCGCTCCTTGATGAACCTCTCCGCATAGACGACGGCCGCCACCTGGACGGGACCCAGTCCCTTCACCTGATCCGACGTGCGGAAGCGCACGGCCACCCCGCGCTCCTCGAAATTGGCCCCCCACGGCTCCACCGTCACGGCCGCATCGATGGCCTTGGTCTCGAACGCCGTGACCTGGTTGGGGGCCCCCAGGTAGGTCACGTCGAAATCCTTGATGGTGAGCCCCGCCTCCTCGGCCATCTTGCCCAGCAGGTAGCTCAGGATCGCTCCCTTGGCGAAGTCCGAGACCTTGCGGCCCTTCAGGTCCTGCACGCCCTTGATCTGGCCCGAATCCACCAGGTCCTTGCGGACGGCCAGCAGGATGTAGCCGGTGCCGGCGCGGGCCTGCCCCTTGTCTGCCACGATGCGATAGCCGGCCCCCTGCCCGATGGCGTTGAAGAGGCCGGCGCTGGCCGTCCCCATGGTCACGTCCAGTTCGCCCGCCGTGAGGGCGCTCACCATCTTGGCGGCCGAGGGGAAGACGGACGTTTCGGTGCGGATCCCCTGCTCCTTGAAGTAACCCTTCTCTATGGAGATGTAGATGCCCGCATTGGAGATGGCCAGGTTGTCGCCCAACCGCACCACTTCCTCCTGGGCCCGCGCCGCCGCGGGCAACAGGGCGGCAAGGGTCAGGGGAACGATGGCTCCGAGGAGCCGCCAGCCCGCCAGCCGTCTCCGCATCCCGTTCTCCATCGTATCCCTCTTCTGTGG
>DASPOZ010000214.1:0-2474 GCA_035625755.1 Candidatus Sulfotelmatobacter sp. | reverse complement strand
CGAGACCGAGCTGGAGGCCCTGATCCTCGAGAGCAACCTCATCAAGGAGCGCCGGCCCAAGTACAACATCGTCCTGAAGGACGACAAGCACTACCCCTTCCTGCGCCTGGACGTCACCGATCCCTTCCCCATGATCCAGGTGGCCCGCCGCATCCAGGACGACGGCGCCCTCTACTTCGGCCCCTACGTCCCGGCCACGGCCATGTGGAACGTGCTGGCGCTGGCGAACAAGACCTTCCCGCTGCGCAAGTGCCCCTCCATCAAGGGGCGCACCCTCTGCCTGGAGCATCACCTGGGCCGCTGCCTGGGGCCGTGCGAGGGCCTGGTGGACGAGGCCCAATACCGCGAGGTCGTGGACCAGGCGCGGCTGTTCCTGGAGGGCAAGAACCAGGAGCTGGGCAAGCTCCTGGAGCGGCAGATGCGGGAGGCGGCGGACCGGCTGGAGTTCGAACGCGCGGCGCGCCTGCGCGACCAGCTCGCCTCGCTGCGCCAGGTGATGGAGGCGCAGCGGGCCATCTCGGCGCGGGGCGAGGACCAGGATGCCTTCGGCGCCGCCCACCAGGGGCGCGAGGCCCAGATCCAGGTGCTCATCGTGCGCGGGGGCCGGCTCATCGGGCGCGAGGCCTTCGCCTTCGACGGCGTGGCCGCGGCGGACGTCCCGGGCCTCCTGGCCGGCCTCCTCACGCAGTACTACCTGCGGCGGAAGGACCTGCCCCGCGAGATCCTCGTGTCCGAAGCCCCCGAGGACGCCGAGCTGATCGCCGAGTGGCTCTCGGGGCGGGCGGGGCGCCGGGTGGAGCTCCGCGTGCCCCAGCGGGGGCGCAAGGCCCACCTGCTGGAGATGGCCCTGGCCAACGCGCGGGAGGTGCTGGCCCAGAGCCTGCGCTCCGCCCAGGGGCGGGAACGGGCCCTCCAGGAGCTGCAGGAGGCGCTGGACCTGCCGGCGCTCCCGTTGCGCATCGAGGCCTACGACATCTCGAACACCCAGGGCACGCTGGCCGTGGGATCCATGGTGGTCTTCGAGGGTGGGGCCCCCAGGAAGAGCGACTACAAGCGCTACCGGATCAAGACCGTCCCGGGGCCGGACGACTTCAGCATGCTCCGCGAGGTGTTGCACCGCCGGCTCGCCAAGGCCGAAGAGCTGCCGCTGCCGGACCTGGTGCTGATCGACGGCGGCCGGGGGCAGCTCAACGTGGGCCTGCGGGCGGCCGAGGAAATGAAGATCGAACACCTCTCCATGGTGAGCCTGGCCAAGGAGGAGGAGCTGATCTTCCACCCGGACCGGGAAACCCCCATCGCCCTCCCCGAGGGCTCGCGGGCGCGGCACCTGGTGCAGCAGGTGCGGGACGAGGCCCACCGCTTCGGCCTGGCCTATCACCGGAAGCTGCGCGGGCGCTCCGGCCTGCGCTCGCTCTTGGACGAGATCCCGGGCGTGGGCGCGCAGCGCCGGCGCCAGCTCCTGCAGCGCTTCGGCAGCCTGCGCCGCCTGCGCGGAGCCAGCCCCGAGGAGATCCGGCGCGTGGGCGGCCTGCCGGCGAAGGTCGCTGAAACCGTGCACGGATTTCTCAATGCCCCCGGCACTCGGACTGACGTGAGGCGTGAGGGGTGAGGCGTGAGGGGCGCGGCTCGGGGCCGGCGTACTCAGTCCTCATGCCTCAGTCCTCCCGTTAGTAGGCTGACGAAAAACTCGCTTTTCCGCAGGCTGCTCAAAAAGGTCCAGGTGCAAGGCGGCGCGCGATGCGAGGCGCGAGGCGTACTTGGTCCGTACGTCGCAGCGCCGCGCGAGGGCGCCAACGCCGCAGATGGGCCTTTTTCAGCAGCCTGTTAGAGGAGACCGGGATGCGGAAGGCGGTGAGCACGGACGGCGCGCCCAAGGCCATCGGACCCTACGAGCAGGCCTGGGTGCTGGACGGCATGGTGTACACCTCGGGGCAGATCGCGCTGGAGCCGAAGACGGGGGAGATGGTAGCGGGGGGCGTGGTGGAGCAGACGCGCCGCGTCCTGGAAAACCTCAAGGCCGTGCTGGAGGCGGCCGGGTCGTCCCTGGACCGGGTGGTGCGGACCACCGTGTACCTGACGGACCTCTCCCAGTTCGCCACCATGAACACCGTCTACGCCGAATACTTCGGGTCCAGCAAGCCGGCGCGCAGCACGGTGGGCGTGGCCGCGCTGCCGCGGCGCGCGCTGGTCGAAATCGACGCCATCGCCAGCCTGACAGGCCGCTGAAAAAGGCCCATCTGCCGCGTTGACGCGCTCGCGCACTCACTGCGGCGTACCCGGCGTACGCCTCATTCGGCGCTTCGCGCGTCGCCTTGCATCTGGACCTTTTTGAGCGGCCTGGGGACGCTATGGGTGTAAATCGTCAATTGAAAATCGACAATCGAAAATCGAGGAGGAGGGTCAGGTTCGCGGCGTTCAAGACGTCCATGGGGTGGATGGGTGTGGCGTTGACGCCGCGGGGCATCCTGCGCCTG